>NZ_JBEXCY010000038.1:0-57532 GCF_040605515.1 Dactylosporangium sp. NPDC005572
TGGCCGCGGCGACGTCGACGCACTTGCCGCCGTAGCCGGTGATCGGGCCGACGGTCGCCGCCGACGCGGTGCTCATGCTGACGAACGCGATGCCGGCGGCCGCGAGCACGGTCGCCAGCGCGGCGAGGCCGAGCCGCAGGCGCGGCCTCGAACGGGTGGGGGTCACGGGCGGGGTCCCTTCTGGGCGGGGCGGCCCACGCCGAAGGACCCGATGTCGGGGGTCGGGTCCGAGGGCGGGCGGTAGATCTGTAAGGCAACCTCACAGATCCACCGGAGGCTATTCCCGCCCAGGACCACAAGTCAATACGAGACTCGAATTAAGGGAGTGAGCTGCTGATTTAAGCTTTCCCGTTAAGAATCTGGCCGGCGCCACCGGCCGTTTCCTGGACCGATTCCAGGTACGCCTTCATGTCCGTGTCCTTGAGGCCGGTGCCGGCCACGACCACGGTGTCGCCGACGATGAGCGTCGGGTACATCTTCGCCTGGTCCTGCGCGTACGCCTTGGCCGCGTTGGCCGACTTGAACTCGACGAAGATCGCCTGCTGGACGCGGCGCGGCATCGCGTCGCCCTTCTTCTCGTAGCAGTCGAACTGCTTGAAGCTCGCCACGGCGGAGCGGTACTTCACGTCGACGCCGGTCGAGTTCGAGTCCCACTGCCCGACCGGGCAGTTCGGGTCCTTGGTGAACAGCTCGCCGGTCAGCTTCCCCACGGTCTGGAAGCTCAACTGGCCCGCCTTGCCGGAGGCGGCGCCGGAGGCCTTGGCCGACCCGCTGGGCGCGGCACTGCCGGACGCGTCGGCGGCCGGGGCGGCCGAGGTGGCGGCCGACGGCGCGGCGGCCGGGGTGTCGGCCTTCTTGTCGTCCCCGCAGGCGGCGGTGAACAGCATGGTGGCGCAGGCGATGGAGCCGGCCAGCAGCAGACGCTTCATTGTCTTCTCTTCCATATGTGGTACCGCATAAGGCGGGTGATCTCGGTTGACGCGAGCAACGTATGCGTCCGGCGGCGCCGTTGACTCCCGGATGTATGCCACCCGACAACGAACGTGCGCCGCGTCACTCGAAACCGTCGAACCGCCTTGTGTGGCGCCGTTTTCCGACTGTCCGAACCGCTACGGGCGGCTGGACAGCAGCGCGTGCTGCCCCGCCGCGAGCAGCCCCGCGGGCACCGCGACGAGCGGCAGCACGGCCGGCGCCCAGCCGTCCGGAACGACGCCGGTGAACAGCCCGGCGCCCAGCAGCCCGACCGCGAGCAGGCCGCCGCCCGCGCCCACGAGCAGGCCCCGGCGCCGCGCGCCGGGCGAGGCCCGGCCGAGCAGCCGGCCCACCCCGACCGTCCGGTCGATCTGGGCGGCGAGGAAGGTTGCGAGCACCACGAACGGCAGCGGTCCCACCACCGCCGCGATGCGGCCGGCGAGGAACCACGCCGGCAGCGAGACGACGACGGTCATGACGGTGAGCACCAGCGCGACGAGCCAGGCGAGCACGGCGTGGGCGACCGCGCGGCCGGGCGCGAACGGCGGCACGGTGTCCACAGTGGACATCTCGGCGGCGGGCCGAGGGCGGATCGCCCATCCCCACAGCAGCAGGGCGACGCCCGCCAGCGCGGCCAGCACGGTGACCGCGGTCAGCCCGGTGAGCACCCGGACGTCGGCCGCACTCAGGTACTCGAAGCGGGCGCCGTCGCCGGCCACACACGTGACGCCGACGGGGAACACCCGGGTCTGGACGGTCCAGTACCCGCGCGGACCGAACCGCTCGATGCAGTCGTCCTCCGGGTCGAGCCAGTCCGGCGACAGCGACTGCGCCTCGAAGCCCGCGGCCATCGTGCCGAGCGTGCCGCCGATCAGCAGCGCCCACCCCAACGCCAGTTTCATGGCGCGATCATGGCAGGGCGGCGCTGCCGGCAACCGGACAGCGACCGCGGGCAACCAACCGTCCGCCGTGGCGGTCGCTAGCCCCGGACCGACAGCGCGGAGTTCTGCGCGATCGTGGTCAGTGCGGCCGGGGCCGGCAGCAGCGGCAGCGCGAGGAGCAGCACGAAGCCCGGGCCGTCGCTCCAGATCCACACGCCGGCCAGCAGCGCGAACGCGACCAGCAGGCCGCCCGTGCCGACCAGCAGGCCGCGGTGGCGGGACCGCAGCGACCCGCGGCCCAGCGCGCGGCCAGGGCCGACCGTGCGGTCGACGAGCGCCGCGAGGACGCCGCCGAGCACCAGCACGGGCAGCGGGAGGACGGCGCCGGCGATCGGGCCGGCGACGAACAGCGCGCACGCCACGAGCAGGGCCACGACGCCGGTGAACACCAGGACGATGAACCAGATGAGGACGGCGTGCGTCGCGACCTTGCCGCCCTCGTACGGGGCGGCGGGCTCCACGGTGGACGGTCCCGCCGGGCGGCGCAGCCAGCCCAGGCCGATGAGGACCAGCCCGGCGAGCACCGCCAGTACCATCGCCGCCAGAATCGACGACGCGATCACCGTGTCGCCGGGATCGACGAACTCGAGCCGCGCTCCGCCGTCGCTGACGCAGGTCGCGCGCACCGGGAAGTAGCTCGTCTCGATCGTGTACGTGCCGCTGGCCGGGCCGAAGCGGTCCACGCAGGCCTCGTCCGGGTCGAACCAGTGCGGCTTGAGCGACTCACCGGCCCAGGCGGTCACCAGAGTTCCGACGGATCCGGCGATCAGCAGCGCCCATCCCATGCCTAGTTTCATGCTCGCTGCGCGCCGCACCTCAGCCAGTCTCATGACCGGATGGTGCGGGACGGCGCCGGGTGGCGGCTACCGGCTTCCGGACAGGGGCGCGGCGGGTTACGGACGGGAGGCGCGGCGCAGCAGCTCGGCCATCGGCAGGGTGGCCGCGCCGAACGCGACGGCGTCGGGGCCGAGCTCGCACAGCTCGATCGACACCTGCCCGAACGGGTGCTCCAGGGCCTGCTCGCCGGCGGCCGCGCGGATCTGCGGCAGCAGCCGCGCGCCGAGCGCGAGGCCGGCCCAGCCGCCGAGCACGACGCGCTCGGGGTTGAACAGGTTGACCAGGTTGCCGATCCCGGCGCCGAGCATGCCGGCGGTCTCGGCCAGGATCTCGGCCGCGGCCGGGGTCTCGGCCGCCACGAGCGCGGCGATGTCGGCCAGCTCGTCCTCCGCCGTGGTCACGCCCGCGCCGGGGTCGGCCTGGCGGTACCGGTCGAGGATGCCCTCGGCGCCGACGTAGGCCTCCAGGCAGCCGCGGGCGCCGCAGCGGCACAGCCGCCCGCCGTACACCACCGTCGTGTGCCCCCACTCCCCCGCGCTGCTGGAGGCGCCGCGGTAAAGGGTGCCGTTGGTGATGACGGCCGCGCCGACGCCCGAGCCGACGAGCACGATGACCGCGTTGGCGGTGCCCCGCCCGGCGCCGAACCACATCTCGGCCTGGCCCTGGGTCTTCGCGCCGTTCTCGACGAACACCGGCGCGGTGACGCCCCGCTCGCGCAGCAGGCCCTCGAAGGAGACGCCCCGCCAGCCGAGCGTGGGCGCGTGCACCCGCACCGGGTCGGACTGCTCGACCGTGCCGGGCACGCCGACGCCCACACCGAGCAGCGCCGCCGGGTCGACGTCCTTGAGCACCGCCTCGACGCCGGCGGCGAGCTGGCCGGCGACCGCCTCGGGCTCGGGCCGCGACGACGGCAGCGGCTCGTCGACGGTGGCCAGGCGGCGCATCGACAGGTCGAACAGCTCCACCCGCACGCCGGTCTCGCCGACGTCGGCGCCGACGAGCCGGCCGAAGTCGGGGTCGACCCGCAGCAGCACGCGCGGGCGGCCGCCGTCGGAGTCGATCTGGCCGGCCTCGACGATCAGGCCCTCCTGGAGCAGCTCGCCGGTGACGCTGCTGGCCGTGGCCGCGCTCAGGCCGGTGATGCGGCTGAGGTCGTGGCGGCTCAGCGGGCCGCGGAAGAACAGCTCGGACAGCAGCGTGGAACGGTTGCGCCGCCGCATGTCCCGCGTCGTCGCCCGCTCCACCTCGATGCGCACCACCGCCCGGCCTCCCCTTCGCTCGGTAGCGATCGTGTCACGCGGATGCCCCGCCGTCGACACCGGCCGTCAGCGTCGCCGCGCGTACCGGGCCGCCGCGGCCACCAGCATCAGCCCGACGACGCTGAACGCGCCCACGAGCAGCGCCAGGCGGCCCGGCAGCGCCGGCAGCGCCGGCCGCTCGGTTGCCGGGGCGGCCTCGGCGCCGCTGGGCGCCGGCCGGGCCGGCGCCGGGCTCGCCTTCCGGGTCGCCGGGTAGTGCTGGATGCTCACCGGGCCGGGCTGGTCGGAGACCGTGAGGAAGCCGTTGCCGTCGGCGGTGTAGGCGATCGCCTCGCCCTGCGGCTCGTCGGGCAGCGGGGTCACGACCGGCGTGCCGCCGGTGATCGCCGCGGCCACGTCGCCGCCGGTGACGTCGAACTCGTACGCGTCGGAGTACGTGCGCACGACCGCCTTCGTCCCGTCGGGCGAGACCGCGGCGCCGGTGATGAGCGCGCTGCCGAAGACGCCGAGCGGGTTGGCGGTGCCGGTGCGGCTGGGCTGGAAGCGGCCGACCAGGGTCAGCGGCGCGCCCTCCGGGTTGTCGGTCGGCAGCGGGGTGTCCAGCCGGTACACCTCGCCGCCCGGCTCCTTGGTGACGATGACCGGGCGGCCCGCCCCGTCGACGAGCAGCGCCTCCGCGTCCCGCGGCTCTCCGTCGGGGTACCGCAGCCGATGGATCTTCGGGCTCTTGGCGCCCGGCTTCAGCGTCCACAGCGCGATCGTGCTGCGGCGGTTGCCCGAGCCGCCCATCAGCGGGCTGTTGTCGCCGATGTCGGCCACCCACACCGTGCCGGAGCGGTCGACGGCGAGGTCCTCCGGGTCGCGGGCGGTGGTCGGGTACCCCACGCTACGGGTCACCCGGCAGCCCTCGTCGAGGTAGAAGATCCGGGTGCGGCGCGGGTCGGGGTTGGAGTCGTTCTCGACGAGGAAGCCGCCCGGGACGACGGCCAGGCCGGACACCTCGGTCACGGCCGGATCGGCGATGCTGCACACCTCGGCGGACCTCACCGCGGCGGTGGCGGGGGCGGGCAGCAGCGACACCGACGCAGCGACGACGGCCGCCGTGAACGCCGCCCGCCGCATACCTGCGAGTCTGCCAGAGCCGCGCACCCCCGGGCAGGTCAATCGAGTCGATCACCCGTTCCGGGTGATCCTCTGTGACCCTCCGCCGGTCATGAGGGGAACGCCTGGGGCGGTGCGAGCAGCATCGTGTAGTCGGAGCTGCCGTTGGCCAGGTCGTGCTGGCCGCCGGCCGGGCAGAAGCCGGAGCCGAAGCCGCCGTAGGCCAGGCCCTGGCAGCGGGCACACCAGCGCCAGTCGCGCTGGTTGAGGCCGATGTTGCCCAGCAGCAGATAGTTCCAGCTGCCGCCGTGGTCATGGCCGCCGCCGGCCGGGCAGACGCCCGTCCCGAAGCCGGCGTACGTCAGGCCCTGGCACCGGTTGCACCAGCGCCAGTTGTCCTGGCCGCCGGCGTTGGGGACGCCGACCGGGACCTCGTAGCGGAACGAGCCGGTGTGGTCGTGCGTCCCGCCGGCCGGGCACGGCTTCGGGCCGTTGCCGGCGAACGCGAGCGCGCCGCAGCGGTTGCACCAGCGCCAGTCCGGTTGGGCGCCGGCCAGGCCGGCGTCGTGCGGCAGGCTGTAGTTGCGGCTGCCGCCGAGGGCGTGGCGGTCGCCGGCCGGGCACGGGCCGGGCGGGTTCCCGCCGTAGGCGAGGACGTCGCAGCGGGCGCACTGCCGCCACAGGTCCTGCCCGACGCTGGGCTCGACGTCGAACACCAGGGTGTAGGCGCCGCTGCCGGCGTACGAGTGCACGCCACCGGCGGCGCAGGGCCGCGGGATGTGCGCCGCCGGGATCGACCCGACCGGCGGGCGCATCCGGCTCAGGCAGGCGCACTTGTTGCACCACTGCCAGCCGTCCTGCACGGGCGACGGCACGTCGTGCAGCAGGCCGTAGAGCGCGCTGTCGATGAGCCCGTGGGTGCCGCCCTCCGGATGCGGGCAGGGGCCGTTGAAGGCGCCGTAGCAGTACGCCAGCCCCTGGCACCTCGAGCACCAGCGCCAGCCGGGCTGGTAGCGCGGGTACACCGGGACCGGGAAGCCGCCGGAGATGCCGACCCGGACCGACGGCCCCGAGACGCCCGGGCGGACGTCCTGGACCTCGACGCGGTACCCCTGCCCGTCGACGGCGAGCGTGATGGCGGCGCCGACCGTGGGCGGGATCGCCGCCTCGAACCGGGGCGGTGCCACCTCGCCGGCGCCGGCCTCGTTCGGGCGGGTCCCGAGGGTGTGCACGACGACCGCCGCGACGACGTTGACGTCGTCGCCGACCTGCGGGCGGTACTCGACGGTGAGCGCGCCCACCGGCAGCGGCGTGACGGCGACGACCGGCTTGCCGCCGTCCCAGCTCAACGGGGCGATCCGAGCCGTGCCGCCGAGGCCGACGTGCAGGACCCGCGAGTCGAACGGGCCCGCCGCGCCCCGCCCGGACCGCGGGTCGCCGGAGCCGCCGACGTCGCGCTCGACGAACCGGCGGTACAGTGCGGCCGCCGACAGCCGCCGGCCGCTGCTCCAGAATCTCGGGGGGTCGAGGAACGTGAACCCGGCCGCCTCGGGCGGCGGGTCGACCGGGTGCGCGCGCGGGCCGGTACTGCCCATGACGCAGTAGTCGTCGCCGTACACGCCGGCCGGGCCGAACGAGTGCATGAACCCGAGCAGGTGGCCGAACTCGTGCTGGAAGAACTCGACCGAGCCGCCCTGGTCGAGCACGACGTTGCCGTCGCCGGTCGCCCCGGCGTTGCACGGCGGCGGGTGCACGAACACCGCGACCCGGTCGATGCCGTCCAGCGAGCCGCCGTTGTCGACGTACAGCTGCCGGAAGACCTGCAGCATCCTGTCGCGGTCGCCGCGCAGCGCGTCCTGGCTCTCGTCGGAGACGGCCCAGATCCGCGGGATGACGAACTCGAGGTTGAGCAGGCCGAAGGTCATGCGCGACCAGTAGTCGCGCATGCTGAAGCCGTTGGGGCGCTCCAGAAGGGCGGAGAAGACCCCCGGCCCCCAGAACATGTGCCGCTGTGCGTCGGGGCTGACCTCGCGCCACATGAACCGCGCGAGCGCCACCCGGATCGGTCCCGGAAACATACCCGACGGAGCGCCGGGGGGCCGGGTTTGATACGTCAGCCGGCGAACAGCAGCAGGAGGCCGGCGACCGTGTAGGCGACCATCAGCGCCAGCAGCGGGACCTGGCCCGTCACGGCCTGGGCGCGGGGGAACAGCTTCAGTGCCCGGTCGTGGGCCAGGACCGTGCCGACCAGGTGGCCCAGGACGATGGTCGTGACCTGCAGGTTCGCCACGCCGGTCGGGGTGATGATCCCGGAGTACGGCCGGAACTCCTCGTCCCCGAGGACCAGGGCGACCGTGCGCTGGCCCTCCAGGACGAACAGCGACCAGTAGTGGGCCACGACGTAGCCGACGGCGATCGGCACGATCGAGTGGGCCAGCTCGCCCGGAGTGCGCTCGGCCGAGGTGTGGCCGCGGCGGCCGGCCTGGCGGGTGGCCACCGTGAAGGCCACGGCGACCAGGGCCACCACGCCGAGCAGGCCGGCCGTGCCGGTGACCGGGGCGGGCAGGCCGTTCTCCTGCGTGAAGCGCAGCCAGAACGGGGCGCCCGACAGGGCGTCGTAGAAGGTCGCGCCGAGCAGGATGACCACGACCGCGACCAGGCCCGGCGCCGGGCGCAGGCCGGCCATGCCGTCGAGCGGGTTGCGGAACACGAGCCTGCCGTCGGGGCGGCGACCGATGACCGCGAGCCGGCCGGCGAGGTCGCTGAGCACCTCGAAGGCGTCGCCGCGGGCGTGCCAGGCCGGGCCGAACACGATGCCGCCGGCCAGCATGACGACCGCGTACGCGGCCAGCCACCAGCCGATCACCGGCAGGGTCGCGCGGTTCGGGGCGACGAGCTCCAGCCAGGCGAACGCGAACAGGCCGGCGGCCGCCGGCCAGTAGCCGGCGGACTCGGGCAGCTCGCGGCGCGGCCGCGCCCAGGCGGTCAGGGTGCGCAGCGGGTTCAGCCGGCGCCAGACCGGGCCGAACAGCAGCGACAGCGGGACGAGGCCGACCCAGAAGAGGACGTACACCAGGCCGGCGGCCGGGTTGTCCGCGGTGTCGGGGCGGGTGAACGACCACAGCAGTACCGCTGCCAGCCCCAGACCGGCCACGCGCAGGACCCAGGCGGTGACCCGCGCGTCGACGGCGCGGGCCAGCCGGTCCGGCACCGGCCGGCCGGCGGACGGGTCCAGGCGCGGCTCCCGCCACGCGACCCCGAGCACGGCGAAGGAGATGACCAGGGCCAGGGCGGCGCCGATCACCAGCTGGGACAGCGTCAGGGGCAGGTCCTGCCGACCGCCGACGCCGTGCGCCAGGACGATCGCGGGTGGAATGGGCACGAGCGGTCTCCCGGTGGCGGCGGGGGTTTGTCAGGGCTGTGAATTTAGCGCCTTGTCGCCCGGTCCGGAACCCGGCATCATGTGCCGATGCGATCAGTGACGGTGATGCTGCTGACGCTCACCGCCGTCTTCGCCGTGCTGATGCCCGCCACGCCCGCGGCCGCGCACGGTCAGCTCGCCATGTCCGACCCGGTCGCCGACAGCACGATCTCCGAGCCTCGGCAAGAGCTCAAGCTGTACTTCACGGAGCAGCCGGCCTCGTTCGCCTGGTTCACCGTGACGGCGCCGTCCGGCGTGCGCGTCGACGGCGGCTGGCGCTCCGGCGAGCCGAAGCGCCTGGACAAGCCCGTCCAGGAGTACTTCCTGGTGGACGGCAAGTTCGAGCCGAAGACGTACCACACCGGCTTCCCCGCCGTGCTCACCGTCTCGCACTGGCCGGAGGCTGGGGTGTACGTGGCGGCCTACCAGTCGGTCGCCTCGGACGGCGAGCCGGTGAAGGGGACGCTGAAGTTCACCTATGCCGGGTCGGTCACGGCGCCGCCGGCCGGCTGGAGCGCTCCCACCGACGGGCCGTCGCAGTCGCTGAGCGACGCGCTGGCCGGCAAGACGACCGGTCAGCAGCCAGCCTTCCCGACGGCCACCGCCGCCGCGCCGGCGCCCACCGCGCCTGCCCCGGCCGCGCCGTTCGTGCTCACCGACTGGCTGATTCCGGGCCTGATCATCGCCGGGGTCGCCGTCATGATCGGCACGGCGGCACGCCGCGAGCCGGTGCCCGTGGCGAAGAAGCGGCGCCGCTCCGCTACCGCGGGGTCCCGCAGGTCTGCTGGATCTGGCGGGTGAGGCGCTCGGCGAAGGCCGGGTCGCTGATCGTCCGCTGCTGGAACTCGCTGACCTGCGCGTCGTTGAGCCCCTGATACCGCGGCGGCGACGCGTAGGCGGAGGCCATCCTGTTGTCCGCACCCCGCTGCCGCCCGCACCCGCCACGCCACGCTGTTGTCCACGTCCGCCCGCCCGCGCCCGCACGCCTGCCCGCGCCTGCACCCGCCCCTTCCGCGCCCGCCCGTCCGCGCGCGACGAGCCCTGGTTCGCCGCTTTCAACCCCAAACGGCGACGCAGCTCAACCCAGTAGCCGACATTTCCGAAATGTCCGGCAGTCCCAAGCACGCGCGGAGCCGGGTCCGTCGACTGGTCCATGATCGTGGGAACGTTGTGGTCGTTGGGGCAGCCAGATGTTTCCCATGATCATGGGCCGGATCCGCTCCAGGCGCGGCGAAGGGGCCCGGCCGAGCGCCGCCCGCGAGAGGTTCGTGCCCCGGAGGCCGGTTCGGAGGCGAAGAAACCTCACCGGGCGTGCTGACGGTCCGGCGGTGACGGCGGGGCGCCGGCGACAGATCGAACTGGCTACGATCCTGGTCGATCTTGACGGCCGCGCGGTCGTCGGAGCGGAGAGGGCCCGTGACCCGTCGTCTCGCCGTGGTGCTGTTACTCGGGCTCGCCGCCGCCGGGTGTTCCCAGGCCGCCGAGCGGCCCGTCGCGGTGTCGCCCGTCGACGTCGCGCAGGAGGCTGTGCGCGACGCAGCCGGGGCGGACTACGGCGGCGGGGCGGTGGTGTGGGGCGGCCGGACCGGTGAGCTCGACGCCGCCCGGCCGGTCGGGGACGGATGGATCCTTCCCGGTGGTGGGACGCCGATGCGTACTGCGCCCGCGCCCATCGCCGCCCGGAGCCGGCATGTCGTCGCCGCGCACGGTGGGCTCGTCCACGTCTGGGGCGGCGGTGACGGGCGCGGCACCGTATTCGACGACGGCGCCGTCCTCGACCCGCGCACCAACACGTGGACCGCGATGCCGCGAGGGCCCGTCGGCCTCACCGGTGCCCAGGCCGTCGTGGTGGGCGACCGCATCGTCATCGGCGGAGGCGCCAGCGAGCTGATCGTGGTGTACGACACCCGGGAGCGGGCCTGGACCACCATCGACGCCCGCGCGCAGGTCCTCGCCTTCGCCGTCTCCGCGGGCCGGGTCGTCGCCGCCACCCGCGGGCCCGACCGGCAGACCCTCCACGTCGGGCGGTACGGCTGGGACGGGCCGGGCGAGCCCGAGTTCGCGACGCTGCGGCAGGAGCGGCCGATCTCGGACAGCGTCGCCATCGCCGACGACGGCACCACCGTGACCCTCGCGGTGGCGGACGACGCCACCACCACGACGGTGTACCGCCTCGACGCGACCGGCCGGCCCCGCGAGACGGCGACCGTCGACGCCGGCGTCTTCGTGCCCGGGCAGGGCGCCGCGGCCGGCCTCGGCCGCACCTTCCGCCACGGCGGCGACTGGCTCACCATCGACAGCTACTCCGTGAGCGGCTTCTCCATCGACGCCCGGACCGCGAGCGGCCGCTGGCGGCTGGACGTCTGCCGGGACGGAGCCGCCTGGGTGCCCCTCGGCGGAGGTGGCCGCCGCTTCCTGCGCTACGGCGGCCGCCCCTGCGGCGGCGACGTGCCCGAGGACACCGGTCCGGTGCTGGCGGTGGTCGAGCTCCAGGCCTAGCGAGGGCGGGTCGTCGAGTAGAGGTGGCTGTCCGGGAACTCCTCCGCGGTCAGCACCGGGCCGACCACGATCACCGCCGTCCGCCGGATGCCCGCCGCCTCCACCTGGGCCGCGATGTCCGACAGCCGGCCGCGGAGGATCTGCTGGTCCGGCCGGCTCGCGCGGGCCACGACCGCGGCCGGGCAGTCCCCGCCGTACCACGGCAGCAGCTCCTCGACGAGGACGGCGATGCGCTGGACGGCCAGGTGCAGCACCAGCGTCGAGCGGCTCGCGGCCAGCGTGGCCAGCTCCTCGCCCGGGGGCATCGGGGTGGCGCGGGCCGCCGTCCGGGTCAGGATCACCGTCTGGGCGACGCCGGGGACGGTCAGCTCGCGGCCCAGGGCGGCCGCCGCGGCGGCGAAGGCGGGCACGCCCGGCACGATCTCGTACGGGATGCCGGCCGCGTCCAGGCGGCGCAGCTGCTCCGCCATCGCGCTCAGGATCGACGGGTCCCCCGAGTGCAGCCGGGCCACGTCCAGGCCCGCCGCGTGCGCCGCCGTCAGCTCGGCGAGGATCTGGTCCAGGTCGAGGTTGGCGGTGTCGACGAGGCGGGCCCCCGGCGGGCAGTACGCCAGCAGCTCCGCGGGGACGAGGCTGCCCGCGTAGAGGCACACCGGCGACGCCGCGAGCCGGTCGCGGCCGCGCACCGTGATGAGGTCCGCGGCGCCCGGTCCGGCGCCGATGAAGTACACCGTCATCTCCACACCACCCATTGCGTCACCGGCAGCATCGGCCGCCATCCCAGGAACCCGCCGACGGGCGCGGCGCGGTTGACGGCGATGCGGGTCAGCTCCCCGCCGTGCGTCGCGTGCAGGTCCAGCACGCGCCGCTCCGACTCGACGGTGACCGCGTTGACGACCAGCCGGCCACCCGGGCGCAGCGCCGCCCAGCAGCGCTCGAAGACGCCGTCGGCGGTGACGCCGCCGCCGACGAAGACGGCGTCGGGGGCTGGCAGGCCGTCGAGGGCGGCCGGGGCCGAACCCTCCACGACGGACAGTTGCGGCACGCCGAGCCGCGCGGCGTTGACCGCGACGCGCCCGGCGCGGACCGGGTCGCGCTCGACCGCCACGGCACGGCAGGACGGGTGGGCGCGCAGCCACTCGATCGCGATGCTGCCCGAGCCGGCGCCCACGTCCCACAGCAGCTCGCCGGGGCGCGGCCCGAGCGCGGCGAGGGTGACGGCCCGGATCTCGCGCTTGGTGAGCTGGCCGTCGCTGTCGTACCGCGGGTCGGCGAGCCCCGGCACCAGCGCCAGCCCGCCGGCGCCGCGGCAGGCGACGGCCACGATGTTCAGCGGCCCGGCGGCGGTGACGTCGTGGTGGATCCGCTCGCCGGGTCCGCCGAGCGCCTCGAGGACGGTGACCTCGCTGTCCGCGAACCCGGCGTCCTCCAGGATCCGCCAGACCTCGGCGGGCGTGCCCCGCCCGGCGCTGAGCACGAGCACCCGCCGGCCGTCGTGCAGCACGCCCCGGAGCCGGTCGACCGACCGGCCGACGGCACTCACGACGGCGACGTCGTCGAGCGCCCACCCGAGCCGCGCGCAGGCGAGCGAGACCGACGACGGGTGGGAGACGACGGTGACGCTCCGGCGCCCGAGGAGCCGCACGAGGGTGCTGCCGATGCCGTGGTACATCGGATCCCCGCTGGCCAGCACGCACACCCGCCGGCCGTGATGCGCGGCCAGCAGCCCCGGCAGGGCGGGCACGAGCGGGGAGGGCCAGGCGACACGCTGTTGAGCGCCGTCCGGCAGCAGGTCGAGCTGCCGCTCGCTGCCGAGCACGACCTCGGCCCCGGCCAGGGCGTCCCGACCGGCGGCGGTGAGCCCGTCGTACCCGTCGGCCCCGATCCCGACCACGGTCACGGGCGGCGCCGGAGCCGCCACGGCCACGGTCACCCGCCCCGCGGAGCGCTTCGGGTGGACCAGCACCGCGGCCGGCTCCCCCACGGCCAGCAGCGCGGCGGCCTCGGCCACGCTCGGGGTGCCCACCGCCGCCGCCACGCGCGCCGACGGCGTCGGCACCTCGACGCTTGCCAGTTCCGCAGCCGAGAACGTCACCACCCGCCAGTCGCGGGCCCGAGCCACGGCGGTCGCCAGCTCCAGCCGCGCATCCACTGTGGACACCGCCACCACGTTCTCCAGGTCCGGCAGCAATGCCAGGACCTCCTCCGCGGTGGCGTCCGGGCGGGCGCCGAAACCCACTGTCAGGCGCATGCGGCCACCAGCCGGTACGCGATCGCCGGCGCGCCCGCCCAGTGCAGGTGCAGGTACGACGCGTGGACCGGGCCCTGCACGAAGCCGTCCCGGGTGCCGGGCTGCCAGGCCCAGGCCGGGGTCGCGCCGGCCGGCGGGGTGACCCGCGTGCGGTGGAACTCGTGGCCGGTGACCCTCGTGCCGGCGGGCGCCAGCACGCTGTCCGCCACCGCGACCGCGTCGCGGTAGCCCAGCGTGAGCGACGGCGTCATCGCCGCCTCGGCGTCGAGGATGCCGCACATCGGGCGGCCGTCCAGGGAACGGCACAGCCACAGCAGGCCCGCGCACTCGGCGGCGACCGGCCCGCCCGCCTTCACCAGCCGGACCACGTCGTCGCGCAGGGCCGTGTTGGCGGCGAGCTGTTCGGAGTACACCTCCGGGAACCCCCCGCCCACGACCAACGCCCTGGTCCCCGGCGGGAGGCGCTCGGCGTGCAGCGGGTCCACGATGGACACCTCGGCGCCGGCCGCGGTGAGCAGCTCGACCGTCTCCGCGTAGCTGAACGAGAACGCGGGCCCGCCGGCAACCGCGACCACCGGGCGACCCGCCACCGGGTCCATTGTGGATGGTGACCAGGCGGCCGCCCCGAGCGGCATGGCGCCCGACGCGACCGCGTGCACGGCGTCGAGGTCGACGCTCGCGGTCACCAGCGCGGCCAGGGCCTCGACCGACGCCGTCGCCTCCGCGGCGCGCTCCACCACCGGCACCAGGCCGAGGTGGCGCGACGGGGCGGCGACCGCGTCGTGGCGGCGCAGCACGCCGAGCACCGGCGTGCCGACCTCGGCGCACGCGTCGCGGAGGATCTGCTCGTGCCGGTCGGAGCCCACCCGGTTCAGGATGACGCCGGCGATGTGGATGCCGTCGCCGAACGAGCGGAACCCGTGCACGACCGCCGCGATCGAGCGGGCCTGGGCGGTGGCGTCGACGACCAGCACGACCGGCGCCGCGAGCAGCCGCGCGACGTGCGCGGTCGAGCCGAACTCGCCCCAGCCGGTGCGGCCGTCGAAGAGCCCCATGACGCCCTCGACGATCGCGATGTCCGCGCCGGCCGCGCCGTGGGCGAACAGCGGGCCGATGCGGTCCTCGCCGACCAGCACCGGGTCGAGGTTGCGGCCGGGCCGGCCGGCCGCGAGCGCGTGGTAGCCGGGGTCGATGTAGTCGGGGCCGACCTTGAACGGCGCGACCCGCAGGCCGCGCGCGGCGAACGCGGCCAACAGCCCGGTCGCGACGGTGGTCTTGCCGTGGCCGGAGGCGGGGGCCGCGATGACGAGCCGGGCTACCATTCGATGCCCTGCTGGCCCTTCCGGCCGGCGTCCATCGGGTGCTTCACCTTCGTCATGTCGGTGACCAGGTCGGCCAGGTCGACCAGGTCGGGGTGGGCGTCGCGGCCGGTGACCACGACGTGCTGGTTGCCGGGCCGGTCGCGCAGGGTCGCGACGACGTCGGCGACGTCGACCCAGCCCCACTTGACCGGGTACGTGAACTCGTCGAGCACGTAGAAGCGGTACGCCTCGGCGGCGAGGTCGCGCTTGATCTGGGCCCAGCCCTCGGCCGCCTCGGCGGCGTGGTCGCGCTCGCTGCCGGGCCGCTGGATCCAGGACCAGCCCTCGCCCATCTTGTGCCACACGACGGACCCGCCCTGGCCGGTCTCGCCGAGGGTGCGCAGCGCGGCCTCCTCGCCGACCTTCCACTTCGGACTCTTCACGAACTGGAACACGGCGATGGGCCAGCCCGCGCTCCACGCGCGCAGCGCCATGCCGAACGCGGCGGTCGACTTGCCCTTGCCCTGTCCGGTGTGGACGGCGAGCACGTGCTGCCGGCGCCGCTGGCGCGTGGTGAGCCCGTCGTCGGGCACGTTCTCGACCTTGCCCTGCGGCATCGTTCTCAGCTCCAGTTCTGCAGCGCGGCGAGGGGGAGGCAGGACGCGTCGAGCGCGGCGGCGAGCCGCTGCGCGAGCCCGAGGCGGACCGGGCCGGACTCGCAGTCGACGACGACGGTCGCGACCCCGGCGAGCATGGGCGCGACGGTGAGCGGGTCGGGCCCGCTGGTCGCCCGGCCGTCGGTGACGACGACGAGCAGCGGCCGGCGGCGGGCGTCGCGGCGCCGCTCACCCTGCAGGGTGCGGGCGGCCTGGCGCAGGCCCTCGGCGAGCGGGGTCCGCCCGCCCGTCCGCAGCTCGGCGAGGCGGAGCACGCCGACCTCGTGGCTGGCGGTCGGCTCGAGCACGGTCGTCGCGCCCCGGCCGCGGAACGTGATCAGGCCCACCTTGTCGCGGCGCTGGTACGCGTCGCGCAGCAGCGACAGCACCGCCGTCTTCACGACGCCCATCCGCTGCCGCGCCGCCATCGACCCGGAGGCGTCCACGACGAAGAGGACGAGGTTGGCCTCCCGCCCGACCTTGACGGCTTCGCGGAGGTCCTCGGTCTTCACGGTGTACCGCTGTTCGCCGCGCAGCGCCGCCGCCCGGATCGTGTCGGGAACGTGGAGGCTGGTGAGCTTGCCGCCGAGGGGCCGGCGGGACCGGACGATCCGTCCGTGCCGCGAGTACGCCGGCGACCGCCGCCCCGCGTGCGACCCGGCCTGGCGGTTGGCCTTTCCGGCGATCGAGAGCAGCTTGGGCCGGTAGGGGGCGCCGGCGAACGCGACCGCCTGGGGCGCGCCGACGGCGTCTCCGGCGGTCTGTTCCTCGTCCCAGGATCGGCCGTCATCCCGGGATTGGTCATCCCAGGATGCCTCGGTCCCGGCGGGCGGCTGGGCCGGCGGCTGCCGGTCCGGGCCCGCGCCGGTCACCGCGCCGCCGCCATCGACGTCGCTCGGCGCCTCGTCATCGACCGGCGTCTCCGTCGGGCCACTATCGGGGCCGTCGTCGCCGTCGGGGCCGCCACCGGGGTCCTCGTCCGGGTCGTCGTCCGGCTCGTCGTCCGGGTCGTCGCCGGCCTCCTGCGCCAGGACCTCTTCCAGCTTCTCCAGGTCGGTGCCCGGCGGGTCCAGGGGGTCCCGCCGGCGGCGGTGCGGCAGCGCCAGGCGCGCCGCGTCGCGGACGTCGGCCTTGGTGACGGCGTCGCGGCCCGACCAGGCGGCCAGGGCGACCGCGGTGCGCGCGACCACGATGTCGGCCCGCAGGCCGTCCACGCGGTACGCCAGGCAGATCCGCGCGATCCGGTCCAGCTCCCGGTCCGGCAGCCGGACCCCGCCGAGCCGCGCACGGGCGGCGGCGATCCGGCCGGCGAGCCGCGCGTCCTCCTCCTCGAAGCGGGTGGCGAACGATCCCGGATCGGCCTCGTACGCGAGCCGGCGGCGGACCACCTCGGCGCGGGGCGCGGCCTCCTGCGGCGCGGTGACCCCGACGACCAGCCCGAACCGGTCGACGAGCTGCGGGCGGGGCTCGCCCTCCTCGGGGTTCATGGTGCCGACGAGCAGGAACCGCGCGGCGTGCTTGACCGACACGCCGTCGCGCTCGACGTGGGCGCGGCCCATGGCGGCGGCGTCGAGGAGCAGGTCGACGAGGTGGTCGGGCAGCAGGTTGACCTCGTCGACGTACAGCACCCCGCGGTGCGCGGCGGCGAGCAGCCCCGGCTCGTAGGCCTTGACCCCGTCGGCGAGGGCCCGCTGGAGGTCGAGGGTGCCGACGACCCGGTCCTCGGTGGCCCCGACGGGCAGCTCGACGAGCCTGGCGCGGCGCGCGGCCCGGGGCGCGCCGGGGTCGTGCGGCCCATCGGGGCACTCGGCGTCGGGTGCGGCCGGGTCGCAGGCGAACCGGCACCCGCCGACCACGGCGACCTCCGGCAGCAGGCTCGCGAGCCCCCGGACGACGGTGGACTTGGCGGTACCCTTCTCGCCGCGCACGAGCACCCCGCCGATCGCCGGCGAAACGGCCGTGAGCAGCAGCGCGAGGCGCAGATCGGCCAGGCCGACGACGGCCGAGAACGGATACGGTGGGGTCACGACACATCCCTTCGGCGGGTCCTCGCCCGCCATGGCGTTGGCAACGAGCGGCCGGAGTCTCCTGACTTCCGGATCGCCGCCGCCCCCCGGCCTTCCGACCCGCGTGGATCGTGGCCCGTGCGCTGGAGGACGCCTCCCCGGTCACAGTGGCGGGACCGTCCCGGCCTCACACCGGGTTCCTCCGCATACCGCTCGCAGGCCATCGTGTCCCACACCCCCCAAACCCGTCAACGTGACCGTTCCGACCCCACCCCCGCGCCGCCCTCGCCCGGAGTTCTCGCCGCCCGCACACTGCCGCCGCCCGTCCCCCGCTCCGCTCCACCCCAACTGGCGTCGATCTTGCACTCGTGCCGCCAGTCTTGCCCCGTTTCGGGGTGATTCTCGCCCGCCACAACCGCAAGATCGACGCCAGTGAAGCCCGGAACACCACCCGCCCAGAACGGGCTCATGATCGATGGAGCCTTTTGGCTGTCATGACAGCCAGATCACGCCATGGATCATGAGGCGGTCCGCCTTGATCGGCGTTTCGGACGGCCGGGCGCGGGCGCGGGCTGGCGCGGCGCTGGCAGACACCGGCGCGGGCAGACATGGAAAGGCCCGGCGCTGGGGCCGGGCGGTGAGTGGGCGGGCGGCATGAGGGAGGAACGCCGCCCGCCGGGCTCAGCGAAAGGTGGTGCTCTATATATAGATCGAGGCGCGATGCCGTCGAGGTAGGTGGTGCGGGGACCGGAGTCCCTTCGGGTCTTGCTCGGTGCTGAACACAGCATGCGGGCCCGGTCTTGGCAGCCACTTGGCGCTCACTTGTGGGCAGGTGTCAAGCGGGCGACAGTACGCCTCAGGCCGCCGCCGCGTCCTCCAGGAGCAGGCGTTCGGCCGCGGCAGCGCTGACCTCGGGCTCCTCGATCGGGTCGTCGCGCAGGTACTCCAGGCGTCTCCTGGTCCGCGCGTCGGCGGTCACGTGCCGCACCGACAGCAGGCGGACGCCGCTCTCGCAGTCCCACAGCCCCTCGGCCAGGGCGCCGTCGCAGGCGGCCGGCTCCAGGGCCAGGCGGGCCTTCAGGTAGCTGGCGCGCTCGTAGGAGTGCGGGCTGAACCACAGGCGGCGGATCGTCGGCAGCGCCGCGTGGGCCGGGTCGCCGCCGATGCGGACCAGGCCGGCGAGCAGGCGGTCGTAGCCGCAGAGGTCGTCCGGGCGGCGGTCGAGCCAGCCCAGGCCGGCGAGCAGGGCGGGGGCGTCGGACTCGTCGCCGTGGTCGGCGAGGACGGTGAGGCCGCGCCAGTACCGCTCGGAGTCCGCCTCGGCCACCCAGCGGCGCGCGGCGGGCACGGCATCGGGACCGGCGGGCTCGCAGGGGTCGTGCGGGAGGGTCACGGACGGTAGGGCCATCGGCAGCTCGAGGCAGCCGGTCCAGTCGCGCCACGGCAGGGCGCCGGGCAGGAACGCGTCGGGGACGCCGCTCATGCGCAGCCGGTCGGCGGCGACCGGGAGCAGGTCGTCCCACCAGTTCGCGGGCCAGTCGCGGGCGATCGACTGCAGGACGTCGATCCAGTGCGGGCCGATGCCGACGTACCGGCGGAGGCACTCGATGGCCTCGTCGGCGCCGGACCGGCCGAGGGCCGTGAGGACGGCCAGCACGTGGTCGACGTCCTCGTCGGCGGTGTACAGCTCGGCGACGAGCGGGCCCACCGGCAGGGCCAGGTCGCGGACGAGCCGGGCGAGGTACACGCCGCGCTCGTCGAACGGAGCGAACCAGCGGTGGTCGCGGCGGACGCAGGCGTACACCAGGTCGGGGGCCGCGGGGTCGAACCTGGCCCGGAACGCGCCCCGGCCGAGGCCGCGTTGCAGCGCTCCGGCTCGGGTACGGGTCGGCAGGTAGTGCCAGTCGTCGACGCTCATGGGATTGCAGTCTCCGTCACCGCGGCGCTCGCACGCCGCTCATTTCCGACGTAAAAGGCCTTGACAAAGCCGCCACAAAGCGCGGCGGCGCCGGTCGGCGTGAGCCGACCGGCGCCGTGAGCGCATCGCCACAACACCCGAGTGCGGGTGATCAGGCGCTGGAGTCCGAGATGTCGTTGTCGTTGAGGAAGCCGGCGCTGGTGAGGAAGTTCTCGAAGCGCTCGGTCAGCCCGTGCAGCTCCGTGCCCGCGCCGCCGATCGCCGCGGCACCGTGCACCTGGCCCAGGCTCTCCGTGCCCTCCGCCGCGCCGAAGCCCGAGTCGCCGCCCTCGGAGCCGTAGGCGCCGTAGGTGCTCTCCGACTCGTACTCGGTGTGCTCGTAGCGGGTGTACTCGGTGACCTCGTAGTGGTTACCGGCCGCGTCGGTGTACTCGATGTGCTTGATGTTCTCGAATTCCTCGTGCTCGAAGCTCTCGTGCTCCTGCGCGAGGATGCCGTACTGCGACTGGTAGTCCTGCTCGCCGCCGGACTCGACGTGGGCCTCGGCCAGGCCCGCGCTGCTCTCGGCGTGCTCGATCTCGCCGTACTCGCTCATGGGGGTGGTTCCTCTCGGGTGTGTCATGTTGGGGTGGTGCGCTGTTGCAACTAAAGGTACGGGTGCCCGGACCCCCCAAAATCCCGGAAACGTGCCAGCCCGCTATCCCCCGTTAGTACGCAATGACCGGTGCCGCTGTGTGACTGGTGGGGACGGTGTGCGTGACGCAGTCCGCGCCGTCCAGCCAGTGCAGCAGGAACGCGGCCGGCTCGGCGACGAAGCCGACCGGGCGGCCCGCGCGCATGCCGAGCTCGACCTGACGGTAGGTGCTGGGCGCCACCGTCAGCGTGGTCCCGGCGAAGCCGGCGGTCACCGGGCGGTGCAGGTGCCCGGCGAGGACCCGCGTGACCTGCGGGTGCCGCGCCACCACGGCGGCCAGCCGCGGGCCGTCGACCAGGCGGATCTCGTCCATGCCGGGGATGCCGACCCGGATCGGCGGGTGGTGCAGGGCGACGAACACGGGCGTGCCGGCCCGCTCGGCGAGCACGCCGTCGAGCCAGGCGAGCTGCTCGTCGCCGAGCCGGCCGCCGTCGGCCAGGCCGGGGTCGAGGGAGTCGAGGGCCACGACCGAGAAGCCCGGGTGGTCGGCGGCGTAGGTCGTGGTCGTCAGCCGCAGCGTCCTGAGCAGCGGCTCCCGGGCGTCGTGGTTGCCGGTGACGAGGTGCACGGGCAGCGGGAAGCCGTCGAGGAGCCGCCGGAGCACCGCGTACTCCTCAAGCCGGCCGCGGTCGGCGAGGTCGCCGGTGATCACGACGCAGTCGGGCCGCGGTTCGAGGGCGAGCACCCTGGTCAGGGCCGCGTACAGGCCCTCCGCAGGGGCCGCGGAGAGCGGGCCGGTCGTAATGTGGGGATCGCTGAGGTGCGCGATGAGCGGCATGCGCTCATCGTCCCAAACCGGCCTCCCGGGCCCGGACGATCGCCTCGGCCCGGTCGGCGACCTGCAGCTTGGCGAAGACGTTGGACACGTTGTTGCGGACGGTCTTCTGCGACAGGAACAGCGCCTGGGCGATCTGGGCGTTGGAGCGGCCGGCCGCCAGCAGGTCGAGGATCTCCCGCTCGCGGGCGGTGAGCTCGGGGAACGCGGTGGTCGCCGACGGCGGGCCGGCGGCGAAGAACTCGGCGATGCGCCGGGCGAGGGTGGCGCCGAACACGGCGCCGCCGGAGGCGACGGTGTTGATCGCCCGGACGATCTCCTCCTGCTCGGCGCCCTTCACCAGGTAGCCGCGGGCGCCGGCCCGCACGGCGGCGAAGACCGTGCCGTCGTCCTCGGACATCGTGAGGACCACCACACCGACCGACGGCGCCTCGGCGGCGATCCGGCGGGTCGCCTCGATCCCGTTGAGCCCCGGCATCTGCACGTCCATGACCACGACGTCGGGCAACTGCTCGACGGCGACCCCGACCGCCTCGACGCCGGTGGCGGCGGTGCCGACGACCTGGATCCCGTCGACCGAGCCGAGCAGCATCGCCAGGCCGTCGCGGAAGATCGGGTGGTCATCCGCCACGACCACGCGCACCGGCTCCTCAGCCACCCTGCACCTCCATTGACTGATCTTGGTCGGGGCCTATCGGCTCGGAACCCGGTCCAGGGGTGCCGAGCTTAGCGGCAGGTACGCCCGAACGACCGTGCCACCCGTCGCCGGGCACTCGATCTCGCACCGGCCGCCGAGCTCGGCGGCCCGCTCGCGCAGCGAGACCAGCCCGACCCCGGACGGGGTGCCGGGCGCGATGCCGGTGCCGTCGTCGGCGACCTCGACAAGGAGCGTGCGGCCGTCGCGACGGAACCGCACGACGCAGGTGCGGGCGGCGGCGTGCCTGGCCACGTTGGCCAGGGCCTCGGAGGCGATGCGGTAGGCCGCGACCTCGACCGCGGCCGGCAGGTCGTCGAGCTCGTCCGGGCCGGCCGGCTCGACCGTCGTGGTCAGGCCGGGGGTGCGCAGCCGCTGGGCGACCTGCCCGACCGCGCCGGCCAGCCCGACGTCGTCGAGGGCCGGCGGGCGCAGGTCGTGGACGAGCCGCCGGACGTCGGCGAGGGCGGTGGCGACGTCGTCGCGGGCCTGCCGGAGCATCGCGTCGGCGTTCGCCGTGCCGTCCTTGCCGCGCAGCAGGTTGCGGGCGGTGTCGATGCGCAGGGCCACGCCGCCGAGCGCCGGGCCGAGGCCGTCGTGCAGGTCGCGGCGGACCCGGCGGCGCTCCTCCTCGCGGGCGCCGACCAGCCGCTCGCGGCTGCGCTGGAGCTCGGCGGCGAGGTCGCTGGCCCGGGCGGCGGCGGCCGCCTGCCGCACGACGTCGGCGAGGAGCCGCTCGTCGCGCGGGGACAGCGCGGTGCGCGGGTCGCCGGCGGCGAGGATGAGGCGGCCGACGGTCTCGTCGCGGTACGTGATGGGCAGGGTCTGCGTCGCGGGCGGCGCGATGCCGTGCTCCGCGAGGAGGGTGCCTCCGGTCCGGTGTACCTCGACGGCCACGTAGGGCGAGTTGAACGCCTCGGCGACGCTCCGCGCGACGGCCAGCAGCTGGTCCTCCGGGCTGTCGGTGCGCTCGAGCTGCTCGGCGAGGCCGGAGACGACGCGGTACGGGTCGTGCCGCTGGCCGAGCACCACGCGCTGCACGAGCCGCCAGAGGCGGTTGCGCAGCGGGCCGTAGACGAGCAGGACCACGAGCAGGCCGACGAACCGGGCCGCGCCCGCGCTCTGCCCGTCGGCGCCCGGCAGCAGCGCGACGAGGGCGAGGACGCCGGCGTCGACGACCACGACGACGGTGGCGAGGGCGCCGTACAGCACGGTCCCGCCGAGCAGCCGGTCGATGTCGAACAGCTTGGGCTTCAGCACGCCGACCGCGATCGCGAAGCCGGTGACGCCGACCGCGACGAACAGGGCGGCGCCGGTGACGGACTGCGGCAGGGCGGCGGAGGAGAGCATGACGAGCACGTCGACCACGCCCGCCCACACCAGCCAGCGCATGCGCGTGCGCTCCAGGCCGGTCGCCAGGCGGTACCGCCGGATCACGATCGCGAACGGGATGAGCATGCTCAGCGGGAGCATGGCGTAGCCGACCCGCAACAGGACCGTCCAGACCTGGTCGGGCAGCGGTACCGCGAGGAGATCGATCTGGATGTGGGCGACCGAGCGCGGCATCGGGTCGCCCAGGGAGTCCGCGATCCGGGTGGGCGCGAACAGGATCGTCACCGGCATGATCGCGGTCGCGCCGAGGCTGCCGATCGCCGCCCAGCGCCACCGGCCCGACGGCAGCCGGCCGTCGGGGTAGAACACGAGCAGCAGCGGCAGCGAGAACAGCAGGCTCGCGCCGAGGCGCAGGTAGGCCCAGAGCGCGAGCTCGGTGCCGGGCAGCACATGGTCCTGGGTGATGGAGTACGCCACCCACGACGACGCGGTGCCGTCGACCGCCCAGTGCAGGCCGGTGACGCACAGGATCCAGGCGACCGCGTTGCGGGGCACGCGGCGCACGAGGAGCCCGCCGGGGATCGCGAGCGCGAGCCCGGTGGCGCCGGAGATCCAGCCCGCCTCCAGGCCGTCGGCGGCCCGGTTGGCGGCGCCGATCGCCAGGTCGAGCGCGGCCGCGGCGACCGTCGAGGCGACCGTGAGGGCCACGAGCAGGCCGGCGACCAGCGACGACACGGTGAGGCGGGGCATGCGCCCATGGTGCCAGTCACCGGGTCCCGGACCACAGAGGACCGGTGTCCCGGGCGACCCGGGACAGGCCCGGGGACAGCGGGCGGGGCGCGCGGCCCTGCCGCCCGGGTCGCGGCGGGCCGCAAGCTCTACGGCATACCCGGACAGCACCGCGCTGGACGTTCACATAAAGGAAGAACCCACTGCCATGACGATCCGCACCGAACCGATCCCGGCCCGCACCGACCTGGGCCCCGCCACCGCCACCCCCGGCATCTCCGCCCGCGCCACCCGCATCGCCGGGGCGATCCTCACCGCCGGCTCGCTGTCCTGGGCCGGGGCGATCTTCACCGTCGGCAACAACCCCGACGACTCGCTCGGCATGACCATCCAGGACCTCACCGGCGGCCTGTTCCAGCTCGGCATCTTCGCGCTGCTGGCGGTGCAGCTGCGCACCCGGGCCACCGGCGTCTCGAAGGCGGCCCGGGTCGCCCTCTACGTCGAGCACGTGATCCTGGCCATCGCCACGATCTGGAGCTTCGCGCACGCCGTCCCCGCCCTGCGCGACGCCGCCTGGCTGGTGCCGATGGACATCTGCTGGCCGCTGTCGATGTTCGGCATGTTCCTCATCGGCGTGAAGCTGTTCTTCAGCAAGCGCTGGAAGGGCCTGGCGCGGGTCTGGCCGTTCATCGCGGAGACCTGGTTCATCTGCACCGTGCCGGCGTTCGTCATCCTCGGCGAGAGCCGGGTCGTGGACTTCATCGGCGGCACGCACCTGGTCATCGGCTACGCGACGCTCGGCGCCATCCTGGCCCTGAAGCCGCGCCTGACGGGTGCCCGCTGATGTGGGCCGGCCCCAGCGCATGAGCCTTCGGCGCCGCCTTCACCCGAAGGCGGCGCCGGTCGCGTCCAGGGCCTCGCGGGTCACGTCGCCGAGCGGGGTGCCCGGCGGGCGGTCGAGCCACTCGGCGATCGCGACCCGCATCGCGACGAGGAACGCGGCGGCCATGAGCCGGGCCCGCATCCGGTCGCCGAGGCCCCGCGCGCACAGCTCGGCGGTGAGGTCGTCCTCCAGCGCGCTGTAGGTGGCGACCTGCTGCGCGGCGAGCGCCGGGTGCCGGCGCACCAACCGGACCTGCGTCACCCACTCCTGGTCGCGCGGGCCGAGCCGGCAGTGCGTCTCCACGCCGGCCGCGGTGAGCGCGGCCCACGGCCGCTCGTCCGCCGGGCGCTCCCGGACCGCGTCGACGAGCAGGCGCATCCGCAGGTGGTCGCCGTAGAGGAAGGCCTCCTCCTTGCTGGCGAAGTAGTTGGAGAACGTGCGCCGGGAGACCTCGGCGGCGTCGGCGATCGCCTCGACCGTGACCCGCTCCAGGCCGTGCTCGACCGACAGTGCCACCGCGGCCTCGTGCAGGGCCTGGCGGGTGGCGGACTTCTTGCGTTCCCGCAGGCCGGCGCTCACGGCGCACATGTTACCTAGTTCTCATCGAGCAAACTTGCGCAATGGGCAAGTTTTTTGGATGCTTGTATCAGGCAAGTATCTGGAGGACCCCCATGGACACCGTCACCCTGCTGCGGGACGAGGTGCGCGAGCTGATGAAGGTCGTGCGCCTGCTCAAGCAGCAGCACCAGCACCGCAGCGGCCTGGTCGCCCCGGGGATGGCGGGCATGCTGGCGGCCATCGACCGGCTCGCCGGCGGCTGCCACCTCAAGGAGCTCGCCCAGGTCTGCGCGCTGGACCAGTCGACCACCAGCCGGGCGGTCAGCTCGTTCGTGCAGGACGGGCTCGTGCGCCGGGTCGCCGACCCGCACGACGGGCGGGCCAGCTTCCTGGAGCTCACCGACGCCGGCCGGCAGGCGCTGCGCGAGGCCGACGAGTGGTACCGCTCGCTGTTCGCCGCGGCGCTGGGCGACTGGTCGCCCACCGACGTCGACGCCCTCCGCGGCCTGCTGCGCCGCTTCACCGAGGCCCTGGCCGCATCCGTTCAACCGGCCACCGTGCCGGCTCAAGCACCTCTCGTTCCGGAGGCAACCCGATGACCCAGACCGTCGACGGTCGCGCAGCCGCGGCCGCCACCGAGGAGCCGATGACCCATCGGCAGATCCTCGAGGCGCTCAGCGGCCTGCTGCTCGTGCTCTTCGTCGCGCTGGTGAGCTCCACCATCGTCTCGACCGCGCTGCCGAAGATCATCGGCGCGCTCAACGGCACCCAGAGCCAGTACACCTGGGTGGTCACCGCCACCCTGCTCACCGCGACCGCCTCGACGCCGATCTGGGGCAAGCTCGCCGACCTCTACAACAAGAAGCTGCTCGTCCAGGTCTCGATCGTCATCTTCGTGATCGGCTCGATGCTGAGCGGCCTGTCGCAGAACGCCGGCGAGCTCATCGCCGCCCGGGCCTTCCAGGGCATCGGCGTCGGCGGCCTGCAGGCGCTGGTCCAGGTCGTGATCGCGGCCATGATCCCGCCGCGGGAGCGCGGGCGGTACAACGGATATCTCGGCGGCGTCATGGCGGTCGCGACCGTCGGCGGCCCGCTGCTCGGCGGCCTCATCGTCGACACGTCGTGGCTCGGCTGGCGCTGGTGCTTCTTCGTCGGCGTCCCGGTCGCGGTCATCGCGCTGATCGTGCTGCAGAAGACCCTGCACGTCGCCACGCTCCGCCGGGACAACGTGAAGATCGACTACCTGGGCGCCGCGCTCATCGCCGCCGGCGTCAGCGTGCTGCTCATCTGGGTCTCGTTCGTCGACGGCTCGTTCGCCTGGCTGTCCTGGCAGACCGCGGTCATGGTCGGCGCCGGCGTGGTGCTGCTCGCACTGGCCGTGTGGGTCGAGAAGCGGGCCGCCGAGCCGGTGGTGCCGCTGCCGATCCTCGCCGAGCGCACCACGGCACTGTCGATCGTGGCGAGCCTCGCGGTCGGCATGGCGATGTTCGGCGGCGCGGTGTTCCTCGGCCAGTACTTCCAGATCGGCCGCGGCTACACGCCCACGGAGGCGGGGCTGCTCACCATCCCGCTCATGGCGGGCGTGCTGATCTCGTCGATCGTCGTCGGGCGGCTCATCACCAGCAGCGGGCGGATCAAGCCGTACATCGTGTTCGGCACGATCGTGCTCGTCGCCGGCTTCGGCGTGCTGTCGACGATCGACCACGCGACGTCGCTGTACTTCGTGGGCTTCGGCATGCTGCTGGTCGGCATCGGCGTCGGCTCGTCGATGCAGAACCTGGTGCTCGCGGTGCAGAACACGGTACAGCTGAAGGACATCGGCGCGGCCAGCTCGACGGTGGCGTTCTTCCGCTCGCTGGGCGGCACGATCGGCGTGTCGGTCCTCGGCGCGGTCCTGGCCCGCAGGGTCACCGACAACATCACGCACGCCCTCGCCGACGCCGGTCTGCCGGCGTCCGCGAGCGGCGGCGAGACGAGCAACCTGAACCTCAACGCCCTGCCCGAGGCGATGCAGCACATCGTCCGCGCCGCGTACGGCGACGCGACCGGCCACATCTTCCTGATCTCGGCCGGCATCGCGGTGGTCGGCGTGATCGCGGCCCTGCTCATGCGCCCGACGGCCCTGCGCACCACGCTGGACCTGAAGGTCGACGAGAAGGTCGGCGAGCCGAAGTAGACGTTCCCGGTCGGGAACACGGGCGGGGCAGCCACCCCCTGGGCTGCCCCGCCCTTCCTTTTGTCCGATCCTCGCCCGTTCGGGTGACGGCGGTTCGTGCCGCGTCACCGTCCCGGGCGGGTCTCGTTACCGGGTCAGCTAGGCATCCCCTGACCCGGCGAGCGGACGGACCCACCATGACTTCGGGAGTCGGAGGCGCACACAGGTCGCGCCGGCGATGGCTGATGGCGTCCGCCCCGGTCACCCTCGCCGCCGCCGGGGCCGTCCTGCTCGGCGGACCGTTCGCCGGGCTCGGCGCCGCCACCGCCGTCGTGCTCGCCGCCGTCGCCGCCGCGCTGCACGGCTGCTGGATGTTCCGGCTGGCCGCCGAGGCGCGCCGGGACGGGTGGCCGGGCCGGGTCACCGGCGGGATCGTGGCGCTCGGGGTGGGGCTGATCGGGGCCGCGGGCTGCGCGACCGCGCCGTACGCGAGCACCACCGCCGCGGTGGCGGTGCTCGCGTACGCCGGGCCGGCGGCCGGCGCCGCCCTCGTCGGTGGCCTGCTCCTGCTGCCCGGCGTCACCGGCGGCGGCGTCGGCGGCGCCGCACTGCGGGGGCTCGACGGCGTCTGCGTGGCGCTGTGGAAGTACCTCACCCTCCTCGTGCTCGTCCTGGAGCTCGACGGCGAGCCGAGCGCCGCCGTCTTCGTCACCTGCCTGCTGGCCGTCGTCGGCGTCACGGTCGCGGTGGTGAGCGGTGTGCGCGCGCCCCACCCGCGGTGGGCCGCCGTCACCGCGGCCGGCGGCGTGGCGCTGCTCATGCTCGGCCTCGCCGTGCTGGCGCTGCTACCGGCGCGCCGCGACACGTGGCTGCTCGCCGCGGGCGGCCTGCTCGTGGCCGGGTCGGTGCTCCTGTGGGCCGGCGCGTGCCGGTCCCTGTCCACCGCCCGCCGGGAGACCGCGCCGGCGGTGGCCGACGGGACGCTCATCGGCGACCCGCTGCTCGTCGCGCCCGTGCTCGCCGGGGGCGCGGCGGTGCTGTACGCGCTCTTCAGCCGGGGCCGGATCGGCACGGAGGCGATGGTGATCGGCGCCGTCGCCGTGCTCGCGGTGGTGCTCCGGGAGATGCTGGAGGCGGCCACGGTACACCGGTTCAGCGAGGGGCACGAGCCGGAGACCAGCCCGCAGCGCACCACCCACAGCGGCCTCGCCCTGGTCGGCGGCGGCCCCGGGGAGACCGTGCGCCGGGCCGGGCGGTCCGGCCGCATCGAGTGGCACGACGAGGCGGCCTACGTCCGGCGGGCCGTGCTGGAGCAGCACCTCCCGCAGGCCGCCGGGCGCGGGGAGCTCGACCTGGCCTTCCACCCCGTCTACGACCTCGTCGAGGGCCATCCGGTCGGGGTGGAGGCGCTGCTGCGCTGGCGGCACCCGCGGCTCGGCACGATCCCGCCCCGGGAGACGCTCGGCATCGCGCGGGAGTTGGGCGTGACGGCGGCCGTGCACGAGTGGGTGCTGCACCGGGCGTGCCGTCAGCTGTCGCTCTGGCAGCAGGAGGGGTACCGCCTGTGGATGAGCGTCAACGTGGGCTGCGACGACTTCGTGGCCCCCGGCTTCGCCGAGCGGCTGAGCCTGGCCCTGGACAGTCGCCAGGTCGAGCCGGCCGACCTCGTCGTCGAGCTCGCCGAGCGCGAGCTCGGCACCGACCCGGGCCGCCTGGCCGAGCCGCTGGCCACGGTGCGGGCGATCGGGGTGCGCACCGCGCTGGACGGCTTCGGCACCGGGGCCACGACCTCGGGCGACCTGCGCCGGCTCCCCGCCGACCTGCTCAAGGTCGACCGCTCCCTGTTCACGGTACCGGCGGGCAGCGGCGGCGGAATCGCGCCGATCATCGACGTCGTCGCGCAGCTGGGGCAGCGGCTCGACGTGACCGTGGTCGCCCACGGCCTGGAGGCGGAGGAGCACGTGCACCTGGTCCGCGCGGCCGGCTGCCGGCTCGGACAGGGCCACTACTACGGCACGCCCGCACCGGCGGAGCGGGTCGAGGCGGCGCTGGTCCGCCGGCGGACCTGGTGACCCTTGGGTGCGACGATCACCCGGCCGGTCCGGTCGGGGTCGCCCCTGCCGAATCTGCTCTCGGTCGTTGCGCTTACGCCCGCAGCGGAACGGGGCCCGGGCGGGCTGTGGGCGGCGGTGGGTTCGCCTATGTTCGGTGGCATGGCGCGTCTCCGCTACCACCCCGACCGGCGCCCCGACGACGACCCGCTGCCGCCGTTCCCCCAGCCGGCCGCCCACGCGCCGTGGCTCGACGAGCAGCTCTTCGGCCGCCGCATGCTGTTCGTGCGCGACCTGGAGCCCGACACGGCCGCCCGCGCCGCGGCGACCCTGCTGGCCCTCGACGCGATGTCGGCCGACCCGATCACCCTGCACATGAGTGCCGACCAGGGCGCCCTGGCCGCCGCCTGGACCCTGGTCGACGCCCTCGACGCCGTCAACGCCCCGGTGCACGCCACGGCGATCGGCCAGGTCGGCGCGGCCGCCCTGGGCGTCTTCTGCGCGGCCACGAAGCGCGCGGCGTTCCCGCACGCCCGGTTCCGCCTGGCCGAGCCGAAGGTCACCAGCCCCGGCGGCACGGCCGACCAGGTGGTGGCCGAGGCCGGCCGCTACCTGCGCGACCTGGAGGACCTGGTGTTACGCATCGCGGGCGCGACGGGCCGCCCGCGCTCCCGGGTGGAGGACGACCTCCAGTCCGGCACGATCCTGTCCGCGGAGGACGCCCTGGCGTACGGCCTGATCACCGAGATCGTCACCCGCTAGCCGGCGGGCCGGGGGCGCGGCGTCAGCGGCTGAACTCGGCGCGCCACCGTGCGGCGCCGTCGAGGTCGTGCCGCTCGATCCGCCGCGCGACCAGCCCGCCACCGGCGAAGGACTCGACATCGGCCCGGGTGAGCGGCCACGGCGGCCCAGGCTCGCCCTCCGAGCCGCCGGCGGCGCCCGGGACGGCTGGGTCTGCGACCGCAGCGGCCGGGTCCGCGACCGCAGCGGCCGAATCCGCGACTGCGGCCGCCGGATCAGCGAGCGCGGCCGCCGAATCCGCGACCGCGGCGGCTGGGTCCGCGAGCGCGGCGGCTGGGTCCGCGAGCGCGGCGATGACCAGCAGCGTGCCGCCCGGGGCGACCAAGGACCGCACCGCGGCGACCGCCCGCTCCCGCAGCGCCCGGGGCAGCGCCTGGACGGTCATGCTCTCCAGCACCAGGTCGAACCCGCCCGCGAAGCCCTCCGGCAGCGCGAACAGGTCGGCCACCACGTACTCGACAGGCGAGTCCGGGAACCGCTCGCGCGCCGTCCGCACCGCCGAGGGCGACACGTCGAACGCGGTCGTCGTCCAGCCGAGGCCGGCCAGGAACTCCGCGTCCGCCCCCAGACCGCAGCCGACCACGACGGCCCGGCCCCGGCTCGCCACTCCCCCGCCGCCCGCCACCGCCGCTTGGCCGCCGCCCGCCTCAGCCACTCCCCCGCCGCCCGCTTCGGCCGCCACCGCCGCTTGCCCGCCGCGCGCCTCAGCCACTCCCCCGCCGCCCGCCACCGCCGCTTGCCCGGCGCCCGCCTCAGCCACTCCCCCGCCGCCCGCTTCGGCCGCTTGCTCGGCGCGAGGCAGCAGGCCGCGCTCGGCGGCCCAGGAGGCCAGGAGGCGGTGTGGGCCGCCGCGGTCCCAGGGGATGGCGGTCACGCCCTCGCCGGCGGCGACGTACAGGGTGTCCCACCAGCCGACCGCGTCGTCCCGGGCCAGGGACTCGGCGGCCAGGCCGCGGATGTACTCGACAGCGTCCACCGCACCGACCCTACTTGCGCATGCGGGTCTCCCGCCCCCGGTCCGGGTGCCAGCTCTCCACGACCAGGTGGTCGGCCGACGGGGCCACGTAGGTGAGCACGACCTCCGTGACGTCGACGCGGAAGCGGTGCGAGCCGTCCTCCGGCGCCGGCTCCACCGCGACCTCGTGGGCCGTGCCGGCCACCTTGGCGTCGCCCGGCCAGGTCGCGGGGGCGTCGTCGTCGGGGTCGACGCTCGGGCTGTGCAGCGCCACGCGCGGGTCGCGGCGCAGGTCGCGGGCCTTCAGGGAGCCGGCCATGCTGCCCAGGACCATCCCGTCCGCGCCGAACTCCACCTCGGTGCCGCTGATGCGCGGCGACCCGTCCCGCCGCAGGGTCGCCATCGTGCTGTGCCGGGCGGCCTTGAACCGGGCCTCCACCCGCGCCGCCAGGTCAGGCTCGGCGGCGGCGAACTCGTTCCACCACATGCCAGCATCCTGGCACCCACCCCTGACAATTCCTGTCAGGGAAAGGGAAACAGGGAAAAGGGAACGAGGGAGGAACGATGCACCTCGCCGAGCCGCCGCTGTTCGCGGCGCTGCGCGACGCCCGCAGCGTGCTCGTCGCCGGCGCCGGCGGCGGGTTCGACGTCTACGCCGGCCTACCGCTCGCGTTCGCCCTGCAGGCGCGCGGCCAGGCGGTACACCTGGCGAATCTCTCCTTCAGCCGGCTTGAGCTGCTCGATCAGGACGCCTGGCTGGCCCCGGGGGTCGCCGAGGTGACCGCCGGCACGGAGGGGCTCGACGACTACTTCCCGGAGCGGGCGCTCGCGCAGTGGCTGCCGGGGACGGTGTACGCGTTCCCGCGGACGGGCGTCGAGCCGCTCCGCGAGGCGTACGCGGCGCTCGTCGACCACCTGCGCGTCGACGCCATCGTGCTGGTCGACGGCGGTACCGACATCCTGATGTGCGGCGACGAGGCCGGGCTGGGCACGCCCGCCGAGGACATGACCAGCCTGGCCGCCGTGGCCGGGCTGGACGGCGTGCCGACCCGGCTGGTGACCTGCCTGGGCTTCGGCATCGACGCGTACCACGGGGTCAACCACAGCCAGGTGCTCGAGAACCTGGCCGCGCTCGACCGCGACGGCGAGTACCTCGGCGCGCTGTCCATCCCGTCGCGCAGCCCCGAGGCGGTCCGCTACCGGGCCGCCGTCGAGCACGCCCAGCGGGCCACCCCGCTGCGGCCCAGCATCGTCAACGGGCAGATCGCCGCGGCGACCCGGGGCGACTTCGGCGACGTCCAGTTCACCACCCGCACGCAGGGCAGCCGGCTGTTCGTGAATCCCCTGATGGCGATCTATTTCAGCTGCACCGTCGCGGGGCTGGTGCGGCGCCACCGGTACCTCGGCCGCCTCGAACACACGCTCGGCATGCTCCAGGTCGCGCGGCGGATCGAGGAGTTCCGGGCGACGGTCACGCCGCGCACGCCGCGGGCATTCCCGCACTGACCGGCCCCGTAGTGGGATATTGGGACGGTGGAGGTTGTCACATCGCCCCCGACCGTGGTGGCGCGCCGACTTAGCATTCGGCCATGAGCGCCATGAGCGACCAGACCGACGAGCGCGACGAGAGCGCCGACTACGCCGAGTGGGAGCGGCTCGCGCTGGGTGTGCTGCGCAAGTCGGGCGTCACGGAGGACCGGCCGGTCCGGGAGCTGCTGTCGACCGTCGACTACAGCGGGGTGCCGATCGCGCCGCTGTACACCGGGGACGACCGGGCGCCCGCCGCCGGGCTGCCGGGCGCGCCGCCGTTCATCCGCGGGGCGGGCGACACCGCCGGCTGGGACATCCGGCAGCGGCACGCCGACCCCGACGCCAAGGCCACCCGGGAGGCGATCCTCACCGACCTGGAGAACGGCGTCACCTCGATCTGGCTGGCCGGCATCGCCCCCGGCGACCTGGCCGAGGTGCTCGACGGGGTGCACCTGAACCTCGCGCCGGTCGTGCTCGACAACGGCGCCGCCACGGAGGCCGCGGTGGACGCGTTCCTCGCGCTGCCCGGTGACGACAAGCGCGGCAGCTTCGGCGCCGACCCGCTCGGCTGGCAGGCGCGGACCGGCGAGCCGGCCGACCTCGACCTGCTGCGCCGCCTGAGCGGCAAGGACAGCGACCTGCGGATCGCGACCGTGGACGCCACGGTGTACCACGACGCCGGCGCGAGCGACGCCGAGGAACTCGGGTACGCCGCCGCGACCGGGCTGGCGTACCTGCGGGCGCTGGTGGGCGCCGGGCTGAGCACCGGCATGGCGCTGCGCCGCCTGGAGTTCCGCTACGCGGCCACCGCCGACCAGTTCGCGACCATCGCCAAGCTGCGCGCCGCCCGCCGGATCTGGGCCCGGATCGCGCAGGTCTGCGACGTGCCGCACCTCGGCGCGCAGCTGCAGCACGCCGTCACCAGCGACGCGATGATGACCGCCCGCGACCCGTGGGTGAACATGCTGCGCACGACGCTCGCGTGCTTCGGCGCCGGGGTCGGCGGCGCCGCCGCGGTCACCGTGCAGCCGTTCGACGCGCGGCTCGGGCTGCCCGACGGGTTCGCCCGGCGGATCGCGCGCAACACGCAGTCGCTGCTCATCGAGGAGGCCGGGGTGGCCCGGGTGCTCGACCCGGCCGGCGGCTCATGGTTCGCCGAGTCGCTCACCGACGCGCTCGCCCACGCCGCCTGGGACGTGTTCACCGAGGTCGAGCGGGCCGGCGGGATGGCCGCGGCGCTCCGCGGCGGGCTCGTCGCCGACCGGATCGAGGCCACCTGGCAGCGGCGGGCGGAGAACATCGCGCACCGGCGCGACCCGATCACCGGCGTCTCGGAGTTCCCGCATCTGGAGGAGCGCCGGCCGCAGCGCGCCCCCGCCCCGCCGCCTCCCACGGGTGGACTGCCGAGGCGGTGGTACAGCGAGCGCTTCGAACTGCTGCGGGACGCGGCGGAGGCGGCCGGGACGCCGACGGTGCCGCTGGTGACGCTGGGCCCGCCGGCCGCGCACTCGGCCCGCGCGTCGTTCGCCGCCAACCTGTTCGCGGCCGGCGGCATCCGGACCGTCCACAGTGGACCAGAGGCGGTCACGGGCGGCGTCGCCTGCATCTGCGGTTCCGACCGCTCCTATGCCGACGACGCCGCCGCGACCGCCGTACAACTGAAACGACAAGGTGTGAGCAGGGTCTGGCTCGCCGGAAAACCGGCCGGCTACGAGGGTGTCGACGCGTACCTGTTCGCCGGGTGCGACGCGCTGGACGTCCTGCGGCAGACGCATCAGGACCTGGGAGTGGTGGCGCTGTGATTCCCGACTTCTCCGAGGTCGCCCTCGGCACCCCACGGGTCGACGAGAGCGCCGCCCGGCCCGGCGCCGAGGCCTGGCACACGCCGGAGGGCATCGACGTCAAACCCGTCTACACCGCCGCCGACCTCGACGGTGTCAACCTCGGCACGCTGCCGGGGATCCCGCCGTACCTGCGCGGCCCCTACCCGACGATGTACACGACGCAGCCGTGGACGGTGCGGCAGTACGCCGGCTTCTCGACCGCCGAGGAGTCCAACGCCTTCTACCGGCGCAACCTCGCCGCCGGCCAGAAGGGCCTGTCGGTCGCGTTCGACCTGGCCACCCACCGCGGCTACGACTCCGACCATCCGCGCGTGGCCGGCGACGTCGGGATGGCCGGCGTGGCGATCGACTCGATCCTGGACATGCGGCAGCTCTTCGCGGGCATCCCGCTCGACCGGATGAGCGTCTCGATGACGATGAACGGCGCGGTACTGCCGGTGCTCGCGCTCTACATCGTCGCCGCCGAGGAGCAGGGCGTCGCCCCGGAGCAGCTGTCCGGGACGATCCAGAACGACATCCTCAAAGAGTTCATGGTCCGCAACACCTACATCTACCCGCCCGCGCCCTCCATGCGGATCATCAGCGACATCTTCGCGTACACCTCCCGGCACATGCCGAAGTTCAACTCCATCTCGATCTCGGGCTACCACATCCAGGAGGCCGGGGCGACCGCCGACCTGGAGCTGGCGTACACGCTCGCGGACGGCGTGGAGTACCTGCGGGCCGGCCGGGACGCGGGCCTCGACGTGGACGTGTTCGCGCCGCGGCTGTCGTTCTTCTGGGCCATCGGCATGAACTTCTTCATGGAGGTCGCGAAGCTGCGGGCCGGCCGGCTGCTGTGGGCGCGGCTGGTGCGCGAGTTCGGCGCCACGAACCCGAAGTCGCTGAGCCTGCGCACGCACTGCCAGACGTCGGGCTGGTCGCTCACCGCGCAGGACGTGTTCAACAACGTGGTGCGCACGTGCGTCGAGGCGATGGCCGCGACCCAGGGGCACACCCAGTCGCTGCACACCAACGCGCTCGACGAGGCGCTCGCGCTGCCGACCGACTTCTCGGCCCGCATCGCCCGCAACACCCAGCTGCTGCTCCAGCAGGAGTCGGGCACCACGCGGGTGATCGACCCGTGGGGCGGCAGCGCCTACGTCGAGCGGCTCACGCACGACCTCGCGGCCAAGGCGTGGGCGCACATCGAGGAGGTCGAGCGGGCCGGCGGCATGGCCCGGGCGATCGACGAGGGCATCCCGAAGCTGCGCATCGAGGAGGCGGCGGCCCGGACGCAGGCCCGCATCGACTCCGGTCGGCAGCCGGTGATCGGCGTCAACAAGTACCGCCCCGACGCCGACGAGCCGATCGAGGTGCTGAAGGTCGACAACTCGGCGGTGCGCGCGCAGCAGATCGCGCGCCTGGAGCGACTGCGGGCCGATCGCGACGCCGACGCGTGTGCTGCTGCCCTGGCGGCGTTGCGTGAGGGCGCCGCCGGCGGCGGCAACCTGCTGGAGCTGTCCGTGGCCGCGGCCCGCGCGCACGCGACGGTCGGCGAGATCTCGCTCGCCCTCGAGGAGGTCTTCGGGCGGCACACGGCGCAGATCCGTACGATTTCCGGCGTGTACCGCGACGAGGCCGGCAACGTGACCAACATCGAGCGGGTGCGCGCCGCCACGGCCGAGTTCGCCGAGGCCGAGGGCCGCCGCCCGCGCATCCTGGTCGCCAAGATGGGCCAGGACGGCCACGACCGCGGCCAGAAGGTGGTGGCGACCGCCTTCGCCGACCTCGGCTTCGACGTCGACGTGGGCCCGCTGTTCCAGACGCCGGCCGAGGTGGCCCGGCAGGCGGTCGAGGCGGACGTGCACGTCGTGGGCGTCAACTCGCTCGCCGCGGGGCACCTCACGCTGGTGCCGGCGCTGCGCTCGGAGCTGGCCGCGCTGGGCCGCGACGACATCATGGTCATCGTCGGCGGCGTGATCCCGCCGCAGGACCACGACGAGCTGCGCGCCGCCGGCGCCGCGGCGATCTTCGGCCCGGGCACCGTGATCGCCGACGCGGCGCTGGACCTGTTGGGAGAGCTGCGATCGCGCCTGCGCCACTGACCTCGTACGTCGAGGGCGTCCTGGCCGGCGAGCGCGCCTGGATCGCCCGGGCGATCACGCTGGTCGAGTCCACCCGGGCCGACCACCGCCCGCTCGGCCAGGAGCTGCTGGTCGCGCTGACCCCGCACGCCGGGCGGTCCCGGCGGATCGGCGTGACGGGCGTGCCCGGCGTGGGAAAGTCGACGTTCATCGACGCGTTGGGCACCCAGCTGACCGGGGACGGGCACCGGGTCGCGGTCCTGGCCGTCGACCCGTCGTCGACCCGCACCGGCGGCAGCATCCTCGGCGACAAGACGCGCATGACCCGCCTGGCCGTCGACCCGGCCGCGTTCGTGCGCCCGTCGCCCACCTCCGGCACGCTGGGCGGCGTCGCGCGGGCCACCCGCGAGGCGATGGTGGTGGTCGAGGCGGCCGGCTACGACGTGGTGCTCGTCGAGACGGTCGGGGTCGGGCAGTCCGAGACCGCGGTGGCGGACATGGTGGACTCGTTCCTGCTGCTGGCCCTGGCCCGCACGGGCGACCAGCTCCAGGGCATCAAGAAGGGCGTGCTGGAGCTGGCCGACGTGATCGCGGTCAACAAGGCCGACGGCCCGCACGAGGCCGACGCCCGCAAGGCGGCCCGTGAGCTGGCCGGCGCCCTGCGGCTGCTGCGCCCGGGCGGCGCCGGCGCCGACTGGTCGACGCCGGTCGTGACGTGCAGCGGCCTCACCGGCGCCGGGCTGCCGGCGTTGTGGGGCCTGCTGGAGTCGCACCGGGACCACCTGGAGCGCGACGGCGGCCTGGCCCGGCGGCGTGAACGCCAGCAGGTGCAGTGGATCTGGTCGACCGCCCGCGACGCGCTGCTCGACGGCCTGCGCACGAACGCGGCCGTGCGGGCGCTCGCGCCGCAGGTGGAGGAGCAGGTGCGGGCCGGCACGCTGACGCCGGGGCAGGCCGCGGACGCGCTGCTCGCCGCCTACCGCTCGCCGGCGCCCTAAGGCCTGTTTCATACCTGAGGCCGGGCTGCGGCGGGCCCAGATATGAAACAGGCCTTAGACCTCGACGGGTTCTCCGGTCTCCAGGTCGACCACGGAGATGGCCTCCATCGGACAGGACGCCACCGCGTCGAGGACGGCCTCGTCGTCGGGGTCGACGTCGGTGGTCACCGGGTGGGCGCGGCCCTCGGCGTCGTCGAGCTCGAAGCGGTCGGGCGCGATGCCGACGCAGCTGCCGGAAGCGATGCACGTGTTCGCCACGGTGATCCGCCACATGGGACCAACCTATCGAACTCCGCCACTGTCCGTCGTCCTGTACCCAAACGGCAATTTCCGAATGCAATCGCTCATGATTTCAACGACTCATTGAAAGACTCGAACTTCCGCGCGTAGCCTGTGCTCCGGAGCCGCCGCCCGCGCGATGCATCGCCCGTGATGCATCGCGCCTGATGCATCAGCCTTGGTAGATCACCGTTTCGGGAAGGTGCACGCCATGTCGACGACCTACCCCGGCACCATCCCGTTCCGCACCGGCCGCGCCGCCGAGGGCCCGCTCATCTGGGGCCAGCTCGCCATCTGGAACGTCCTGCGCTGGCTCCCGCCCGACGACACCACGCTCAACCTGCTCGTCGAGGTCCCCGTCCCGCCCGGCCGCGACCTGCCGGCCGTGCTCGACGCGCTGCGGACGCTCGTCGAGCGGCACGACTCGCTGCACACGGTGTACCTCGACGGCCCGCTCCAGCGCGTCCTTCCCCAGGGCGAGGTCCCCCTGGAGGTCCACGAGCTGGGCGACCGCGGCTCGGCCGAGGCCGCCGCCGAGCTCGGCGAGGCCCTGCGGGTGCGGTGGTTCGACATGGCCGCCGACCTGCCGCTGCGGGTCGCCGTGCTGGTCCGCGACGGCGCGCCGCAGACGGTGCTGCTCGCGGCCAGCCACATGGCGGTCGACGGGTGGAGCTTCGCGATCGTCCGCGGCGACCTGGCGAACCTGCTCGCCGACCCGCCGGTCGTCGTCGAGCCCGGCCAGCAGCCCCTCGAACGCGGCGAGTACGAGCGGTCCGCCGTCGGGCGGCGCCGGGCGGCGAAGGCGCTGGCGTTCTGGGAGAAGCACCTCGCCGAGATCCCGGCGAGCATGATCGAGAGCATCCGCGACGGCCGGCCGCCGAACCTCGACTGGGGCCTGATCCAGTCGCCGGCCCTCGCCCTGGCCACCAACGACCTCGCCGCCCGCCACGGCGTCCCACCGGCGACCGCTCTGCAGGGCCTGACGGCGCTGCAGCTCGCGGCGTACACCGCCGAGCGGGAGACGTTCCTGCGCTCGATCGTGTCGACCCGGTTCCGGCCGGCGAGCCGCGGGGTGGTCGCCGCGTTCAACCAGAACGCGCTCTTCCGGCTCGACTGCGACCCGGCCGGGTACCGCGACGAGACGGTCGGCGGCCTGCTGCGCCGCTCGGCGGACGCGGCCCTGACGGCGTACGCCCACTGCGAGTACGACCCGCTCGACCTCGACGCCATGTTCGTGGCGGTCGCCGAGCGCCGCGGGATCACACCGGACGGCTACTGCTTCTTCAACGACACCCGCTTCGTCCTGGACCGGTCGCCGGGACACCTCGTGCCGCCGGCCGAGCTGGCCGAACGGATCCAGGCGGCGCTGCCGGCGACGAAGCTGCGCTCCCCGGTGATCGACCGCCGGCCGATGCACGCCAACTTCTTCATGTTCCTGATGGATCTGGGCGACACCGCCGAGCTCATGTTGTGCGTCGAGCACGGCTTCCTGGGCCGCCGCGGCCCGCTCGGCTTCCTCACCGACCTGGAGCGCCTGGCGGTCCGCGCGGCCACCGACGACCAGGTCACGACGGCCGCGCTGTACACGGCGGCCCGCTGAGCGGCGGTCGGCCACCGGGCAGATGCGGACAGGTGGTGCGATGGGGGAATTTCGGGGTGATTAGGCTCCGGGAGGCCCCACATACCGGTGAGGCTGCCGCCGAGTCGCATCATGCGAGCCGGGGACCCATTGTGTCCTGTTTGGGGTGAATCCGCGCGCATCGAGCGCGGTAGGGGCGACTGTTCCGTTCCGAATCCGTCAGCTAACCCGGTAGGCGGCCGATGGAGGGAACAGTATGTCCAGACCTCCGTGGATCGTCGCCGCCGTGTGCGCGCTGGCGGTCCTGTTGACACCGAACGCCGTCTCGGCCGCACCGACGCCCGGGGACGAAGGCGGCACCACCGAGCTCATGCAGAAGCTCGACACCGCGAACCGGGCGTACATCGACGCGCAGAACGCGCTCGCCGCCTCCCAGCAGCGCCAGGCCGGGCTCGCCGCCCAGCAGGCCGAGCTGGAGCCGCGGTACGAGAAGCTCCGCGACGAGACGCAGTCCATCACGATCGCCGCGTACCAGAACGGGGGCGGGCTGCGCAGCGCGTCCTCACTGCTGGACAGCGCCTCGCCGGGGGTCTTCGCCGACAAGGTGAGCACCCTGGAGGTCCTCGCGCGGCAGAACGCCGCGCAGCTCAAGCAGCTGTCGTCGCTGCGGGAGCAGCTCGGCGGTACCAAGGCCACCATCGACGCCGAGGTGGCCAGGCAGCAGGCGCAGCTCGCGGTGATGGCGAAGCAGAAGACCGAGGTCGAGCAGGCCCTCGTGGCCGCGCAGAACAAGGCCGCGCAGAAGGGTCTCGACACGGCGACGACCACGAGCGCCAACGCGCCGTCGACGAACGCCGAGCCGGCGCCGCGGCGGGCCGACGGGTCGTGGCCGGCCGAGTCGTGCTCCGCCGACGACCCGACCACGAAGGGCTGCCTGACCCCGCGCACGCTGCACGCGCTCCAGCAGGTGCAGAAGGCCGGGTTCAAGCACTTCGTGTCGTGCTGGCGACCACCGGGCGAGCCTTACGAGCACCCCAAGGGCCGGGCGTGCGACTTCGCGGCCGACACCAGCGGCTTCGGCGGGGTGGCGACGGGCGCGTCGAAGGAGTACGGCACGCAGCTGGCCACCTGGCTGGTCCGCAACGCCAGCGCGCTGGGTGTCATGTACGTGGTCTGGTTCCGGCAGATCTGGACCCCGGCCGCCGGCTGGCACGCGTACAACAGCGGCAACGGCGACCCGAGCTCCGACCACACCAACCACGTGCACCTCTCAGTGTATTGATCAGTGCATTGATCGGAGGGCGCCCAGCAGCGCCTCCACCGCCGGCTGCCCGGCCCGGCCCGCCGTCACGAGCGCATCGAGGCGGCGGGCCCCGGCCCCGGGCAGGTCGGTGACCCGCACCCGCGACCGGTCGACGGCCCGCAGCGCCAGGCCGGGCGCGATCGACGCCCCGTGCCCGGCCGCGACCAGGGCGAACACCGCCGGGTAGTCGACGCAGGTGTGGACTCTGCGCGGCGTGAAGCCGCGCTCGCGGCCCAGCCGCTCCAGCACCTGGCCCGTCGTCGAGGACGGCGGCCCGGCGATCCACGGCCGGTCCGCGAGGTCGCCGTAGCCCTGCACCGCCGGCCAGCCGACCGGGACCAGCACCCGGTACGGGTCCTCGACCAGCGGTACCACCGTCACACCTCGCCGCTGTTCGAGGCCGAGGCCGGCGTCCCGCTCGGTGATCGTGACGTCGAGGCCGCCGAGCCGCAGCTCGCGCAGCGCGGCGGCGCCCTCCAGCTCGGTGATCGAGCAGACCACGTCGGGGTGGTCCCGGGCCAGGCCGGCCATCGCCGGGATGAGCAGGTGCTGGATCACCGTCGAGAACGCGGCGACCCGCACCCGGCCCGCGGCCCGGCCGGCCATCGCGGCGAGCTCCCGCTCGGCCTCGGTGAGCTGCTGCTCGATCGCCTCGGCCCGTGCGGCGAGCACCCGCCCGGCCGCGGTCAGCTCGGCCCGCCGGCCCGATCGGTCCACGAGCGGCCGGCCGACCGCGTGCTCCAGCTGGGCGAGCTGCTGGGAGACGGCCGAGGGCGTCACGTGCAGGGCCGCGGCCGCGCCGGCGAGGGTGCCCCGGCGGGCGATGGCGGCGAGCACGAGGAGCCGGCGCGGATCGAGCTCCATGGGTTGAGCCTCGCTTAAGTTGTACTGTAGAAATCCTCGCTCGCACGTTAGCTCAACTGCATGCGAACATGCTTCGGTGAGCCTGCAACTCCTCGTGTCCGTGATCGGCTGGGCCGGCGCCGCCGCGCTCGTCGCCGCCTACGCCCTCGTCTCCGCCAAGCGCGTCGCCGGTGACGGCGTGACCTTCCAGGCGATGAACATCGCCGGCGCGTTCGCGCTCGCGCTCAACTCGGCCGTCAACGGCGCCTGGCCGTCGGCCGTGCTCAACGTGGTCTGGGTCGGTATCGGCGGGGTGGCGGTGTTCCGCCTGGCCCGCGCCCGGTCACAGCCGGCCTGAGTACCAGGGCGTGCGGACCTTGTAGAAGACGAACTCGCCGGACGCCGCGCAGGCCACGTACTTGTGGCTCCAGGTGCACGAGTCGAGCCGGACGTCGAGGTCGCCGAGCTGGCGGGAGCGCGCGTTGCCGGCCTGGACGCCGGTCCACGGGAACGGCCCGGACGCCGGCACCTCGAGGGGGAACAGCAGGTAGCTGCCCTCGTCGAGGCGGGCCGCCTGGGTGCCGGGCCAGCTGGTGACGATCTTTCCGGTCGTGTCGACGAGCGAGGAGCGCTTCCCGTCGCCGGTGCCGTGCCGCAGCATCACCCGGTCGCCGACCGGCACCAGGTGCCCGGCGTGGTCGGCGTCGAGCCGCCAGTCGGGCTTGCCGGTGCGGATGTCGAGCGCGGTGACGTGGCGCTCCTCCCCCACGCAGACCCGCCGCTCGCCGCACACGGTCAGGAACGTGGGCAGCGACCCGGCCTCCGGCGGCGACCAGCTCCACTGGGGCTTGCCGAGGGCCTTGCGGTCGTAGGCGCGCACCTGGCCGCTCTGCCGGTTGGCCACGAAGACCTGCTCGTCGTACGGGTACACGAGGTCGTCGGGGCCGGCCAGCCCGGTCGCGGCCGAGAGCGCCTTGCCGCTCGACAGCCCGACGACCTCCAGGCCGCCGCCGGGGGTGGCGCGCACGATGTGCGGGTCGACGGTGAACGGCTCGTCGAGCTGCACGCCGTCGACCGAGGTGGGGACCTGCTGGCCGCTCCAGTTGTCGACCAGCCACCAGCTGCGCGGGCCGCCCGGCTGGTCGAGGGCGGCGATCTCCTTGGCCGTGCCGACGTCGATGATCGACAGCTTGTGGTCGCTGTCGCGGTACCGCAGGAAGTACTTGCCGACCAGGACCCACACGTCGCGCTCGGCGACCTCGAACGTCGCGAACGGCACGCCGTTGGACGCGTTGAGCAGGGTCACCGTGCGCACGCCGTCCTTGTCGGGCCGGCCGGTGACCTCGACCGAGCCGCGGGCGCCGCGGAACGTGTCGACCTCGGTGAGCGAGCTGTTGACCCAGATGGGCTTGCCGGGCTCCTCGACGTCGACGGCGCGCAGGTCGAAGTGCCCGCCGCCGGTCGGGTGGCCGATGAAGGCGCGGCCGCCGTCGAGGTAGGCCCGGGTCGCCCCGGGGCCGGCGGCCTGGTAGCCGACGGCCGCCACGCGGGTGAGCCGGTCGAACGCATACGGCTGCTGGTTGAGCCGGTAGACGACGAGCCCGGCGGTGAGCAGCACGGCGAGCACCAGCACGATCGCGGCGGTCCAGCGGGCACGCCGGGAAAGCCACAGCGACCGGCGCGGGCGCAGGTCGTCGGCAAGGGCGTGCGTGTGCACTTGCCGACCTTACCGTGCCGGGCTACGGAAGCTGTTGCGGCACTACGCCAAGCTGTGGCGGCACTACGCGAAGCTGTTGGGGCCGAGCAGCGCCTTCAGGTCGCCCTTGAGCGCGGTCGTGTTGTCGACCCGGTAGGGGCCGAGGCGCAGCAGGGTGACCCGCGAGCCGTTGAGCAGCTTCACGTGGACCTCGGCCTTGCCGGGGTGGTTGACCAGGATCTCCTTGAGCCGGTCGACGAGTGGCGGGGTGCACCGGTTGGCCGGCAGCGACAGCACGACCGGCCGGTTCTCCTCCGCCGTGCTCACGTCGGGGATGGACAGGTCCATCGCCATCAGCCGGGGCGTCTCGTCGCGCCGGTCCACCCGCCCCTTCACCACGACGATCGCGTCCTCGGCGATGTACTGGCCGACCAGCTCGTACGTGTTGGGGAAGAAGAGCGCCTCGACGGCGCCGCCGAGGTCCTCCAGCGTCGCCGACGCCCACGGCTTGCCCTGCTTGGTGATCCGCCGCTGGACGCCGGTGAGCATGCCGGCCAGGGTGATCACCGCGCCGTCGGGGACGGCGCCCTCCTCGGAGAGGCTGCTGATCGCGGTGTCGGCGGCCTTCGACAGCACCGACTCCAGGCCGAACAGCGGGTGGTCGGACACGTACAGGCCGAGCATCTCCCGCTCGAAGGTGAGCAGCTCGCGCTTGTCCCATTCGATCTGCGGGATCGGCTGGGTCATCACCGCGCCCGCGCCGCCGCCGTCGTCGGCCGCGCCGAACGCGTCGCCGAACAGGTCGAACTGCCCGATGGCCTCGTTCTTCTTGATGTCGGCGTAGGCGTCGATGGCGTCGGCGTGGATCGCCAGCAGGCCGCGCCGCGGGTGGTCCATCGAGTCGAACGCGCCCGCCTTGATGAGGGATTCAATGGTCTTCTTGTTGCAGGCGACGGCGTCGACCTTGCTGAGGAAGTCGTGGAAGTCCTTGTACGGCGCGGCGCGGCGGCACCGCACGATCGCGTCGACGACGTTGTGGCCGACGTTGCGCACGGCGGCGAGGCCGAAGCGGATGTTGTTGCCGACCGGGGTGAACGGGCCGGCGGACTCGTTGACGTCGGGCGGCAGCACCTCGATGCCCATGCGGCGGCATTCGCTGAGGTACAGCGCCATCTTGTCCTTGTCGTCGCCGACGCTGGTCAGCAGGGCCGCCATGTACTCGGCCGGGTAGTTGGCCTTGAGCCAGGCGGTCCAGTACGACACCAGGCCGTAGCCGGCGGTGTGGGCCTTGTTGAAGGCGTAGTCGGCGAACGGCACGAGCACGTCCCAGAGCTTCTGGATCGCCTCGTCGGAGTACCCGTTGCCGCGCATGCCGTCGCGGAACGGCACGAACTCCTTCTCCAGGACCTCCTTCTTCTTCTTGCCCATCGCCCGGCGCAGCAGGTCGGCCTGGCCCAGCGTGTAGCCGGCGAGCTTCTGCGCGGCGCGCTGCACCTGCTCCTGGTACACGATGAGCCCGTACGTCGGGCCGAGGATCTCCTTGAGCGGCTCCTCCAGCTCCGGGTGGATCGGGATCATCTCCTGCTGCCCGTTCTTGCGCAGCGCGTAGTTGGTGTGGCTGTTGGCGCCCATCGGACCGGGCCGGTACAGCGCCAGCACCGCCGAGATGTCCTCGAAGTTGTCGGGCTTCATCAGCCGCAGCAGTGAGCGCATCGGGCCGCCGTCGAGCTGGAACACGCCGAGCGTGTCGCCGCGGGCCAGCAGCTCGTAGGCCGCCTTGTCGTCGAGCGTCAGCGACAGCAGGTCGACCTTGCGGTTGTGGTTGCGCTCGATGTTCTTGACCGCGTCGTCGATGATCGTGAGGTTGCGCAGGCCGAGGAAGTCCATCTTCAGCAGGCCGAGCGTCTCGCAGGTCGGGTAGTCGAACTGCGTGATGATCGCCCCGTCGGCGTCGCGCCGCATCAGCGGCACGTGCTCGATGAGCGGCTCGGCGGACATGATCACGCCCGCGGCGTGCACACCCGTCTGGCGGATCAGGCCCTCGAGCCCCTTGGCGGTGTCGACGACCTTCTTGACGTCCGGGTCGCTGTCGTACAGCTGGCGGAACTCCACCGCCTCGGAGTACCGCGGATGGTTCGGGTCGAAGATGCCCGTCAGCGGGATGTCCTTGCCCATCACCGCCGGCGGCATGGCCTTGGTGATCCGGTCGCCGACCGCGAAGGGGAAGCCGAGCACCCGCGCCGAGTCCTTGATGGCGGCCTTGGCCTTGATCGTGCCGAAGGTGGCGATCTGGGCGACGCGGTCGTCGCCCCACTTCTCGGTCACGTACCGGATGACGTCGCCGCGCCGGCGCTCGTCGAAGTCGATGTCGATGTCGGGCATCGAGATGCGGTCGGGGTTGAGGAACCGCTCGAAGATCAGGCCGTGCGGCAGGGGGTCGAGGTCGGTGATGCCCATCGCGTAGGCGACCAGGCTGCCGGCCGCCGAACCACGCCCCGGCCCCACCGCGATGCCCTCGTTCTTGGCCCACAGGATGAAGTCGGAGACGACGAGGAAGTAGGCCGGGAAGCCCATCTTCACGATCATGTCGGCCTCGTACTCGGCCTGGTTGCGGTGCTCCTCGTCGTAGCCGTTCGGGAAGCGGCGCTGCATCCCGCGCCAGACCTCGGCCCGGAAGAACGACTCCTCCGTCTCGCCCTCCGGCACCGGGAAGCGCGGCATGAGGTTGCGCGACTCGAACATGCCGGTGGTGTCGACCCGCTCGGCGACGAGCAGTGTGTTCCGGCACCCCTGCTGCCACAGGTCGGACGTGTCCACGGCGCGCATCTCGTCGGCCGACTTGAGGTAGTAGCCCGAGCCGCCGAACTTGAACCGGTTGGGGTCGTTGACGTTCGACGCGGTCTGCACGCACAGCAGCACGTCGTGCGCCTCGGCCTGGGTCTCGTGCGTGTAGTGCGAGTCGTTCGTCACCACCGGCGGGATGTTCAGCCGCTTGCTGATCTCGGTCAGCCCCTCGCGCACCCGCCGCTCGATGTCGAGGCCGTGGTCCATGACCTCGAGGAAGTAGTTCTCCTTGCCGAAGATCTCCTGGTACTTGGCGGCGGCCTTCAGCGCCTCGTCGAACTGGTCGAGCCGCAGCCGGGTCTGCACCTCACCCGACGGGCAGCCGGTGGTGGCCATCAGGCCCTCGGCGTGCTCGGCGATGATCTCCGCGTCCATCCGCGGCCACTTGACGAAGTGTCCCTCGATCGACGCCCGCGAGTTGAGCCGGAAGAGGTTGTGCAGGCCGGTGCTGTTGCGCGCCCAGATGGTCTTGTGCGTATACCCACCCGAGCCGGACACGTCGTCGTTCTTCTGGTCGGGCCGCCCCCAGCGGATGCGCTGCTTGGTGAGCCGCGACTCGGGCGCCACGTACGCCTCGACGCCCAGGATCGGCGTCACGCCGGCCGCCTTGGCCTTGGTGTAGAAGTCGTAGGCCCCGTGCATGTTCCCGTGGTCGGTGATCGCGACGGCGGGCATGCCGAGCCGGTTGGCCTCGGCGAACATCTCCTTGAGGCGGGCCGCCCCGTCGAGCATGGAGTACTCGGTGTGCACGTGGAGATGCACGAACGAGTCAGCCATGCTGCGCCTCCTGGAGTTGTCGGGTGCCAATGTTCCGGCGGACTACCCTAGCCCCTCTCGCGGGGTCGGCGGGCGGGGCGACACACCCTTCACTCAGAGCAGTCCCGCGCTCACGAGCCCACGACGTAACGCCCGCCACACTCACGCCCCGCCACTCGGCCGGCGCCGCCGCACCGCGGCGCCTCGCCTGCGGTGCCGAGACCGCGATCGCCGCCGGCGGGCCATGATCATGGGAAACAATTGGCCGTCGGGGCAGCCAAAAGTTTCCCTCGATCATGACCGCCGTCGACGCCTGGCGGCCGCTCGACGCGCCGCGTGCCGAGCATTGATCATGAAAGACTCAAAAGGGGAAAATCGGATCCCCGGAAAAGTGTCGGACCCTCCTGTTACACCAGAGTCATGGGGATCCGAACCGGGCGTGGAGTGAGCGTCGAAGAGGCGCTCCGGATGGTTCTTACGTTGCCCGAGGTCGAGCAGCGGCAGCACGGCAACCACATCGGGTTCCGCGTGCGCGACCAGGGCTTCGCCTACCTGTGCGCGGACGACGGCACGATGCTGGTCAAGGCCACGCGCGAGGAGCAGGCGGCGCTGGTCGAGGACGACCCGCGGGCCTACAAGAAGGCGCGCACGTGGGGCCGGATCGGCTGGGTCCAGGTGCGGTTGCGCAAGGCGCACGAGGACGAGGTCGCCGACCTCATCACGGAGGCGTGGCGGATGACGGCGCCGCCGCAGATCGTCGCGAACGCCGGCCTCACGGTGATCTGACGGAAGGGGGTCGGCGCAGCGCGGACGGGACGGTCGCCGTCAGGCCGGCTGCAAGCGCGGGTGAACCCGGCAGTGTGGCCGGCCGCGGCGAAGCGCTTCATGGTGTGCGGGGGACCACGCGCACCTGAGGCCGACCTGCGGCCCGGCCGAAGGGCACCCGGGACCACCGGGCGCCCCGGCGCCGGGCGGCGGCGGGAGCGGGAGCGTCCGACCGCCGCACACCGACCGCAAGCCGACACAGCAAACCCCGTTGCGAGCCCGCCGACCCAGCAGTATGGTTCTTCTCAAGACGAGTAAGACTCAGTGAGAGAAAGACTCGAACCGAGAAGGACCAGGGACCAGTGGACGAAGCCGAGTTCCTCGCCAGCTACGACCCCCGGGCCTACCCGCCCGTGGCGGTGACCGTCGACGTCGTCGCGTTCACCATCCGCCAGGACGAGCTCACCGTCCTGCTCGTGCGCCGCGCCTGCCCGCCGAGCGAGGGCATGTGGGCGCTGCCCGGCGGGTTCGTGCGCGAGTGGGAGGACCTGGCCACGGCCGCCGCCCGCGAGCTGGCCGAGGAGACCGGCGTCGCCACCGCGCACCGCCGGCTGCACCTGGAGCAGCTCGGCACCTACGGCGCACCCGACCGCGACCCGCGCATGCGCGTCGTCTCGGTCGCGTACCTGGCGTTCGCCCCGCACCTGCCCGACCCGGTCCCCGGCAGCGACGCCCGGGTGGCGGCCTGGACCCCGGTGCACGAGGCGACCGACCTGGCCTTCGACCACGCCACGATCCTGGCCGACGGCCTGGAGCGGGCCCGGTCGAAGCTCGAGTACACGCCGCTCGCGACGAAGTTCGTCGACGACGAGTTCACCGTCGCCGAGCTGCGGGGGGTGTACGAGATCGTGTGGGGCGAGCCCCTGCACGCCGGCAACTTCCACCGCAAGGTGCTGTCGGTGCCCGGCTTCGTCGAGAGCACCGGCGGCGTGACCGAGCGCGGCGGCGCCCGCGGCGGCCCCCGCGCCAAGCTGTACCGGGCCGGCGACGCCCGGCTGCTGCACCCGGCCCTGCTCATGCCGAGCCGGGAGGAGACCGTGCGATGACCCCGCTGGAGGCGATCGCCTACGTCGAGACGGCCACCGCCGAGGAGCTCTTCGGCGGCGCCGACCCGGCCCGGCAGTACCGCAGACTCGCCCGCCTCACGCATCCCGACACCGCCGGCCCGGGAGGGGCCAGGGCGTTCGCGCGGCTCGCCGAGCTGTGGCACCGCCGCGGCACGATCCACAGCCCGCACGGGCGGTACTCGACGAACCACCGGGACTTCGAGGGCGACCTGGCCAACCTGTACCGCGTCCCCGAGGGCCACCTGAAGCTGGTGCGCGACCCGTCGTGCAACGACCTCATGGCCCGCGAGGCGAAGGCCCTGCGCCGGCTCGCCGAGCACGGCGACCCGAGGTACCTGCCGTACGTGCCGAGGCTGGTGGACAGCTTCCGGCACAAGGACGCCGGCGTGGTCCGCCGGGCCAACGTCATCGGCACCTCGGCCGCGGGACCACTGCACAGCCTGGCCGACGTCGCCACGAAGAGGCCGGACGGGCTCGACCCGCGCGACGCCGCGTGGATGTGGCGGCGGCTGCTGGTCGCGCTCGGCACGGCGCACCGGGCCGGCGTGGTGCACGGTGCGGTACTGCCGGAGCACGTCCTCATCCAGGCCGAGGACCACGGCGTGATCCTCGTCGACTGGTGCTACAGCGCCGCGGAGCCCGGCGAGCGCATCGCCGCGATCGTCCCGCGCCACCGCGACTCCTACCCGCCCGAGGTGCTCGCCAAGGAGACCCCGGGCCCGTTCACCGACCTGGCCATGGCCGCCCGGCTCATGGCCGGCCTGATGGGCGACCGCGCACCGCAGCCGCTGCGCCGGTTCGCCGACGGCTGCCGGCTCGCCGCGCCGCGCCAGCGCCCCGACGACGCGTGGCGGCTGCTGGCGGAGCTCGACGAGCTGCTGCACCGCCTGTACGGCCCCCGCAAGTTCCGACCATTCACCCTGTAGGTCACGCAGAAAGGGAGCACCATCATGGGAAGCGGGATCTGGTCCACCGACGTCTACGACGCCGCCGACCGCTACCGGCGCGCCACCGGCGCGAGCGCCTTCGCGTACAGCGACTCCGGCGCCCGCAGTACGCACAAGTCGCTCGACCCGAAGGGTGTCGGCCTCCGCGAGAGCCGGGACTCGGACGAGCACCCGAACTCGGTCGCGATCGCCGTACTGTTCGACGTGACCGGCTCGATGGGGTCCGTCCCCCGGGTCCTCCAGCAGAAGCTGCCCCAGCTCCTCGGCCTGCTGCTGCGGAAGGGGTACTGCACCGACCCGCAGATCCTGTTCGGCGCGATCGGCGACGCCACCTGCGACCGGGCGCCGCTGCAGGTCGGGCAGTTCGAGTCGGACAACCGGCTCGACGAGGACCTCGGGCGCTTCCTGCTGGAGGGCGGCGGCGGCGGGCAGATGACCGAGTCGTACGAGCTCGCGATGTACTTCATGGCCCGCCACACCGGCATCGACTGCTACGAGAAGCGCGGCCGCCGCGGGTACCTCTTCATCATCGGCGACGAGCAGGCGTACCGGAAGGTGAAGCCGGACGAGGTCGAGCACGTGATCGGCGACAAGCTCGCCGAGCCGATCGCCCTGCGGGCCATGGTGGACGAGCTGCGCCAGATGTACGACACGTACTACATCCTGCCGGCCGGCGCCTCGTACGCCGGGAACTCGACGATCCTCGACTTCTGGCGCAACCTGCTCGGCCAGAACGTCATCGAGCTCGACGACCTCGACGCGGTGTGCGAGACGATCGCGCTCACCGTCGGGCTCGGCGAGGACGCGATCGACCTCGACGAGGGCCTCGACGACCTGCGCGACATCGGCTCGGCGTCGACCACGACCGTCGGCAAGGCGCTCGCGCGCATCGGCGGCGACCGCGGCCCGGTCGCGACCGGCACCGCCCCGGCCGACCTGGCCGCGCCCGCGGCGGTGGACCGGCTGTAATGCACGTCATCGTCGTCGACCTCGGCTTCGGGGACTGCGGCAAGGGCACCGTCGTCGACTGGCTGTGCGCCACGCGCGACGTCCACACTGTCGTGCGGTTCAACGGCGGTGCCCAGGCGGCCCACACGGTGGTGCTCGCCGACGGCCGCAAGCACACGTTCGCGCAGTTCGGGTCGGGCACGCTGCGGGGCGTGCGCACCCACCTGTCCCGCTTCGCGGTCGTCGACCCGCTCGCGCTCGTCACCGAGGCGGAGCACCTGACCGCGCTCGGCGTCCCGGACGTGTGGCGCCTCCTCACGGTCGACCGGTCGGCGCTGGTCTCGACGCCGTACCACCGCGAGGCCAACCGGGCCAAGGAGCGCGCCCGGGGCGCCGGACGGCACGGGTCGTGCGGGATGGGCGTCGGCGAGTCCATGGCGTACGCGCTGGCGCACCCGGACGATGCGCTCCGCGCCGGTGACTGCCTCGATCCGGCGGAACTGCGGCGCAAGCTCGCCCTGCTGCGCGACCGCCTCGGCGGCGGCGGGCCGCCGGTCGACGACTGCGCGCGGGCCTACGAGGGGTTCGCGGCGACGGTCGCGATCGTCGAGGGCATGCGCTTCGACGACGGCCCCTGCGTGTTCGAGGGGGCTCAAGGTGTACTGCTGGACGAGTGGCACGGCTTCCACCCGTACACGACCTGGAGCACCACGACGTTCGCGAACGCCCTCGAACTGCTCGGCGGCCGCCCGGCGTACCGGCTCGGCGTGCTGCGGACGATCACCACGCGGCACGGAGCCGGGCCGCTCGTCACCGAGGACCCGCAGCTCGCGATCACCGACCCGAACAACCCGGCCAACCCGTGGCAGGGGGCGTTCCGGGTCGGGCACTTCGACGCCGTCGCCCACCGCTACGCCCTCGACGTGGCGGGCGGGGTCGACGGACTGGCCCTCACGCACCTGGACCTGCCCGTGGACCGGATGTGCACGAGCTACGGCGGGGTGACGCTGCGGGCCGGCCCACCCGGCGACCTCGCGCGGCAGTCGCTCGTCACGCAGTCACTCGCCCGGGCGGCGCCGCGGTACACGAGCGTCACCAACTGGAAGCAGGCCGTGGAGGACACGCTCGGCGCGCCCGTCGTGGTGCAGTCGTGGGGCCCGACGGCTGAGGACAAGACGACCCTGCACCTCAGCCGCACCACAGCCACACCTCAGCCCGTCGTGTGAGGCCCGGCCCCCTCCTCGGAAGGGATGCCGGACGGCGCGTCGCTACCGCTGGGGTGCCCGCTCGCGGCGGACCACCGGGCGGCGGCCCTTCAGGGTCGTGCGGCGCAGGGTGTCGATCACCTCGTCGACGGACGTGTCCGGCACCTCGACCAGCGCGAACCGGTCGGCGATCTCGATCGCGCCGATGTCGCGGCCGGTCAGGCTCGACTCGCCGGTGATCGCGCCCACCAGGTCCTGCGGGCGGATCCCGGCGCTGCGGCCGGCGCCGACGAACAGCCTGGTCATCCCGCCCGGCGGGAGGCGCCGCTCGCGGCCCCGGGCGCCGCGGGCGTCGGCGTCGCGGACGCTGACCCGACGGCCGGGCCGCTCCCCGGGCCGCTCCCCCTCGCGCTCGCGCGGTGCCCGGAGGGTGATCTCGGGGATCTCCTCCTCGTCGCCGTCGCCGACGCTGCCCGACTCGTGTGCCAGCTTCACGGCGGCGAGTGCGATCTCCATGAGGTCGAACTCGTCCGTGAGCGTCTCCACGACCACCCGGAAGCGCTCCAGGTCGCGGTCGGCGATGAGGCTCTCGTGCAGCGCCGCGCGGGTCAGCTCCAGCCGCCGGGCCCGCAGGTCGGCGACGGTCGGCACCTTCTCGATCGTGATCCGCTGCTTGGTGACCCGCTCGATGGTCTTGAGCATCCGGTGCTCGCGCGGCTCGGCCAGGGTGATGGCGACACCCTCGCGGCCGGCCCGGCCGACCCGGCCGATGCGGTGCACGTACGACTCCGGGGCCGACGGCACGTCGTAGTTGACCACGTGGGTCAGGTGCTCGACGTCCAGCCCGCGGGCGGCGACGTCGGTGGCCACCAGCAGGTCGGCGGTGCCGTTGCGCAGCCGGGCCATCACCCGGTCGCGCTGCTCCTGGCCCATGCCGCCGTGGAGCGCCTCCGCGCGGTACCCCCGCCCGTTCAGCGTCTCGGTGAGCTGGTCGACCTCGTCGCGCGTGCGGCAGAACACGATCGCCGCGCCCGGCGCCTCGACGTCGAGGACCCGTCCCAGGGCGGCCGGCTTGTACGCGCGGGACACCATGTAGGCGACCTGGCGGACCAGCGGCGCCTCACCCGCGGGGGTGGGCTCGCGGCCGATCTGGATCCGGATCGGGTCCGTCAGGTGGCTGCGGGCCAGGCCCTCGATCCGGGGCGGCATGGTCGCGGAGAACAGCACCGTCTGCCGGTCCTCCGGGGTCTCCTGGAGGATCGCCTCGATGTCCTCGGCGAAGCCCATGTCGAGCATCTCGTCGGCCTCGTCGAGCACCACGACGCGCAGGTCGTGCAGGCGCATCGTGCCCCGGCCGATGTGGTCCAGCGCCCGGCCCGGGGTGGCGACCACCACGTCGATGCCCTGCTCCAGCGCCCGCAGCTGCCGGCCGATCGGCTGGCCGCCGTAGATGGGCAGGACCCGGGTGCCGATCTCCCTGCCGTACCGGTGAATCGCCTCCGACACCTGGACCGCCAGCTCCCGGGTGGGCACCAGCACCAGCGCCGACGGGTTGTCGCCCCCGGGCGCGGGCATGTTCTGCAGCAGCGGCAGGGCGAACGCGGCGGTCTTGCCCGTGCCGGTCGCCGCCTGGCCGAGCAGGTCGCGCCCGGCCAGCATGGGCGGGATCGCCTCCCGCTGGATCGGCGTGGGCTCCTCGTAGCCGAGCCCGGTCAGGGCTTTGAGCAGCTCGTCGCGCAAACCGAGGTCAGCGAAGCCGGTGGTGTCCTCGTCGTGTGTGCTCGCGGTCACGGCGGCGCTCCTCAGTTGGCGATTTTACTAAGCATCCCAGGCGGGCAGTTCCCACCGGTGGCGTGGTCGGTCTCTGTGATCTGCAACTGGTACGACGAGCAGATCGTCGGTGCGGGCAAACAGCCGCTGCTCTTGCTGCTCGCGGGCCTCGTGGGCGGGTTCGCAGCGATCCGCACGAGCACCCGCATGATCCGGGCACAGGTGAAGTGGTGGCCCGGCAACCTTACGGCGGGCGGCGTTCACTTGCATCATGAGTTCTTCGGTGTACTGCTGATGCTCGTCACCGGAGCGCTGTCGTTCGCCGGCGTTCCGTTCCGCGACGCCCTCGCCTTCGGGTTCGGTGTCGGCGCCGGTCTGGTCCTCGACGAGTACGCGCTGTTGCTGCACCTGCGCGACGTGTACTGGACGCGGGAGGGCCGCAGCTCGATCGACGCCGTGATCGCCGCCACCGTCGTGACGGGCATGCTCGTGATCAGCACCGTGCCGTTCGGGCTCGACAACGTGGAGAGGCGGGAGGCGACGACCCGGTGGGCGGTGGTCGGCGTCGTCTGCCTGAACCTCGCCCTGACCATCATCACCGCACTGAAGGGTAAGCCGTGGCTGGCGCTGCTGAGCGTGGCGACGCCGTTCGCGGGGGTGATCGGGGCGCTGCGCCTGGCCACTCCGTCGAGCCCGTGGGCGCGGTGGCAGTACGGTCCGCGGCAGCTGGCGCGCGCTTCGGCGCGGGCGGAGGCGTGGTCGCGGCGGAAGGACCGGCTGATCACTATGCTGGGCGGGGTGGCAACGTCTGACAACTGGTCCGCCCAGCGCGCCCGGGCGATCGCGCACCACGGCGCCGCCCTCGATCAGCGGCGGGCGGCGGAGGCCGCCGAGGCCACGGCGCAGATCGCCGCCTTCGTCACCGAGGCGCGCGAGGCCGGCCTGCCGGCGGAGCCGCTGAAGGCCCGCTCGTACGGCGGCCGCACCTACCGCACGCGGCTGCGCGGCTGGTACCTGAACCCGGCGCGCACGATCGCCGTCGGCGAGGACGGCCGGTACTACTCGCTGCTCGTGCCCACCTCGGCCACCGGCTGGCTGACGGGCGTCACGGTCGAGCCGCAGCCGCCGCGCCTGATCGTCGGCGAGGGCGCCCGCGACGGCGAGTCCATCCCGCTCGCCACGCTGCTGCAGCGCCGCCTATCCGGGAAGCCGTAGGTACTCCGGCGGCACCTCGTCGGTGAGCCACACCCCGTTGTCGGAGCGGAAGAACATGTGGCCGTCACGGCCCATCTGCCCGGCGAGCACCGTGAAGATCACGATCGCCCCGCCGCGCCGCATGCCGACCCGCCGCGCGGTCTCGGTGTCGGGCGAGAGGTGCACGTGGTGCCGCCCGCCCCGGTTGAGCCCGCTGGCGAGAATCGACTCCCGCACGCCCGAACTGGTGCCGTGGAACAGCACCTCCGGCGGCTCCGCGGCCTGCAGCCCGAGCTCGACGGGCACGGAGTGCCCCTGGCTCGCCCGGATGCGCTCCACCCCGTCGTCCCCGAGGACGACGGCGAACCGCTGCTTGTCGTTCCCGGCCACGACGGTGTCGAGCGTGCTCCGGTCGATCCCCATGGCGGCGAGGAACTCCGGCACCGGCACCCAGCCGGCGGCGTCGAGGGTGAGGCCGACCCGCGCGGGGTCGTGGCGGAGGACCTTCGACATCCGCTTGCTCACTTTGACCATCTGATCTCTGTCCATCTCACCCCCATTCTCCCCACCGCTGTCCACCGATTTCGCGTCAGCCGGTCGCTTCCCGGGGCCGGAGGCCGTCGAAGATCACCTGGGCGGCCCGGCTGCCCGCCCCCGCGTACTCCACCGCCCGCGAGGCCCCGACCAGCACCGCGATCACCTCTCCGGCACCCACGTCCGGTCGCACCGCCCCGGCCTCTTGCGCCCGGGCGAGCAGCACCTCGACGGCGGCCCACAGCTCCCGCCCGACCTCGGCCACCGCGCTCTCCACGTCGACCCCGGCCCCGGCCAGCGCCCCGGCGAACGCGTTCTTCGTCGCGCTCTGCCCGACGACGAGCTCCAGGAACCCGAAGAACGCCTCCCCCGGCTCCCCACCCCCGACCCGCTCCCGGGCGACGTCCGCCAGCCTCCGCATCCGTTCGACGAGCACCGCCTCCAGCAGCGCCTCCTTCGTCGGAAAGTGCCGGAACACGGTCCCGATCCCGACCCCGGCCCGCCGCGCCACCTCCTCGGTCGAGGCCCCGACCCCGTGCTCGGCAAACACCGCTTCGGCCGCCTCGAGCACCCGCCCCCGGTTCCGCCGGGCATCGGCCCGCAACGGCTTCTCGTTGACAACCGGAGTAGCCGCTCCGTATCTTCTAATCGGAGTCACGAGTCCGATTATACGGAGGTACCAGATGCTCCTCTCGGTCGTCCTAGGCTTCGTAGCCGGCTTCTTCGCGGGCAACGGCCTCCCGTACTACCTCCAGGGCAGCACGGGCGAGGGCCACAACCCGTCCCCGTTCCGCGACAGCCCAGCCGTGAGCGTGCTGACGGGCTGGGGCGCGTTCATGATCGCGGGGGCGGCGTGGTGGCAGGCGGACGCGGCCGCCCATCCGGCGGCCGCCTGGCTGGCCGCGGCGGCCGGCGTCCTGGCCGTGGGCCTGATCCACACCCGCACCTGGCGCGACCCCAACCCCTGGGGCAAGCGCACCCGCCACCCCTGACGGTGGGTTGACCGTGGAAACCGTTCGTCGCCAGGGCAGCGCGAGGTTTCCACGGTCAGCTTCGGTCGACGTCGCGAGGATGGCGACGCGCAGGACGCGCTCGGCCTCCGTGGCGCGCCTCTGTGGCGCACCTCTGTGGCGCACTTCGGCCAGGCGTCGTTGAGGGCGGCGCTCTGGGGTCGGCTCGCCGCGGTGGCCGGCCGCCCGGATGCCGCCCCACCATGACGAACGTCCGCGGCTGGCTATGGAGCGGCAGCCGGGGGCCGGTGCGGCCTCAGCCCCGGTGGACCACCCGATCGGGCCGAAGCACGACGGTCCGCCCACGCAGCCACCGCCGAAGCCCACCCGACGGATCCAGTTCCGGCGTCACCTCGATCGCCCGCCCGACGACCGGACCGGAGGCCTTCCCGAAGTACAGCGTCGCCCACCCACCCCCGAGCACCTCGTCGAGCCGGACGGTCCGCCCCTTCTGAACCACGGAGGGTTGCGGCGCAAGACGCCCGGCCCGCCGCCCGCGACGGGCGAGGCGCAATGGCGGGCTGGTCGAGCGCAGCGCGAGCCCCTTCAGCCCCGGCAGCCGCCAGATCGCCCCGAGCACGACCCGCCGCACGGCCGCCGCACGGTCCTGCCCGCCGGTCATCGCCCACCCGGCCACGATCGCGAGCCGGATCTGCGCCAGGGCGTGCGGCTTGCGCTCCGCCTCGTACGTGTCGAGCAGCCGCGGGTCACCGTCCGCCAGCTTCCACGCCAGGTTGTACGCGTCGCGCAGCCCCGCCCCAAGCCCCTGCCCGATGAACGGCGGCGTCTGGTGCGCCGCGTCACCCAGCAGGAAGACCGGCCCGGCCCGCCACCGATCCGCGATGCGGGCCCGGAAGATGTACTCCGCCCGCCGAACCACCCGCACCCCGATGGTACCCAGCCAAGGTGTCAGCAGCGTGTCAAGGTCCACAGTGGACTCACCCGGATGGAGCCGAAACTCCCAGCGGTACCGCAGCATCCCCAACTGCATGAACGTCGCCGCACGCCGGGGGTCGCACACCTGGTGCACCCCGCCCCAGGCACCGAGATCACCGTCGCAGACACCGTCGACGACGAGCCACCGCTCCTCGAACCGCAGATCCTCCAGCTCCGCCCCGATGATCCCGCGCACGGTGCTGTTCGCCCCGTCACACCCGAGCACGACATCGGCACTCACGGACCGCTGCTCGCCGCTCCGGATGACGGTGTACTGCACGCAAGCCGCCCGCCCGCCCCACCCGCGCTGGTCCTCCGCCCCGCCTTGGTCCCCCGCCCCGCCTTGGTCCCCCGCCCCGCCTTGGTCCCCCGCCCCGCGTTGGTCCCCCGGCCCGCCTTGGTCCCCCGGCCCGCCTTGGTCGCCCACGCCGCCTTGGTCCCCTGCCCCGCGTTGGTCGCCTGGCCCTTGGTTCCCCGCCCGACCTTGATCCCCCGGCCCACGCAGATCCCCTGGCCCACGCAGATCCCCTGGCCCACGCAGATCCCCTGGCCCACGCAGATCCCCTGGC
>NZ_JBEXCY010000038.1:57630-66598 GCF_040605515.1 Dactylosporangium sp. NPDC005572
GCCCGAGGCTCGCCTGAGCCCCGCCGCTCGTCTTCGCCCCGTCGTTCCCCTCCGCCGCGCCCGCGGGTGCGGCGTCCCAGGTGACCGCCGTGACCTCGGCGCCACCGATGACCTCGACGTTGTCGAGCTCGGCGAGCCGGGCCCGCAGGAGCCGCTCGAGGTCGGGCTGGTCGAACATGTTCGCCTGCGGATACCCGTGCGGACCGGTCGCCGCGTCCCGCCGGAACTCGGCCATCACCCGGTGCCGCCCGTCGAGCAGCCGCAGCCCGAGCCCCGGCCGGCTCACCCGCAGGAACTCGTCGGCGACGCCGATCTCCTGCAGGATCCGCACAACCTCGTCGTCGACGTGGACCGCGCGGGGCAGCGGATACGGCTCCTCGTACCGGTCGAGGACCAGGCACCGTATCCCCCGCTGCGCGAGGAGGATCGCGGAGGCGACGCCCACCGGCCCCGCCCCCACGATCACCACGCGATCCACGCGCCGAGGTTACTTCACGAGCACCGCGTCCCGTTGAGCGTGAACACCGTCGGGTTCGTGTTCGAGCCGTTCCAGTTCGCCAGGAATCCGAAGTTCACCGTCCCTCCGGCCGGGATGTTGGCCGTGTAGCTCGCGTTGGTCACCGTGACCGCCGCGCCCGACTGCGTGTACTGCCCGCCCCACGACTGGGTGAGCACCTGCCCGTTGGCGTAGCTCCAGGCCAGCCGCCAGCCGTTGACCGCCGACGTGCCGGTGTTCGTGATCTTCACGTCGCCCTGGAACCCACCCGGCCACTGGCCGACCACCGAGTACACGACCCGGCAGGCTCCCGCGGGCGGCGGCGAGGAGGAGGCCGACCGCGACGGCGAGACCGAGACGGACGGCGAGGGCGACGCCGAGGAGCGCGACGGCGACGGGGAGGAGCCCGCGTACACCGAGGCCTCCTGCGCGGTCGCCTTGATGCCGTTGGCGCCGTTGAAGATCCGCTGACCCCAGCTCGTCAGCTGCGCGGGGTCGAAGTTGGTGACCATGTCGAGGTACTCGACACCGCCGCCGTTGCCGCTCCACGACCAGCCGAGGTACCCGATCCGCAGCGACTGCGTCGTGGCCATGATCGTGTCTTCGTCGGGGTTGCCGTCCGAGTGGTTGAAGCCGAACTCCCCGACGACGATCGGCAGCTTCGCCGAGACGAACCGGTTCAGGTAGTCGTTGATCTCCGCCGCGGTGTCGAACACCCCGTACATGTGGATCGAGAAGACCGTGTTCTTCGCCGGGTCGGCCGCGAACACCGTCGCGGCGTTGTCGCGCATGGTGAACTGCCAGTCCTGTCCCCAGTTCGGCGCGTCGACCATGATCGTGTGCTCGAACCCGTTGGACCGCAGCCGCTTGATCGCGTTGGCGGTATCCGTCGGCCACGCGGCCACCGTGGCGGCGGTGTTGCCGGTCGGCTCGTTGCCGATGTTGACGATGATGTACTTCTCCTGGCCGACGAGCGCGCTCTTCACGCTCAGCCAGTAGTCGACCGCACGGTCGAGCGAGACGGCGCCGCTCTGCTCGCCGTAGCCGGTCGTGTCGTGCGCCTCCAGCACGCAGATGAGCCGGTTGGCCTTGCACAGCGACACGACGTTGGCCACGTCGGCGGTGTCGTTCTTCGTCCACCGGTCGCCGGTGGCGAGCACGACCCGCAATGCGTTGGCGCCGAGCGCCTTGATGTTGGCGAACGAGCTCGTCTGCGACGGGTACCACGCGTGCGCGTGACTCACCCCCCGCATCACGAACTCGTTGCCGTTGGCGTCGTACAGCCGCCCGTTGCTGACGGTGAAGCCGATGGCCGCCTGCGCCGGCTGCACAGCGACGAGCACCGACACCACAAGGGCCAGCACGGCGGCGCCTGCCAGGGTGAACCGCTTCCTCACGATGAGGCCTCCCTTCCGATCGCCAGGCAACGTATTAAGCGGTTCAGTACAGGTCAACGCCCACACCCCGGCACCCCTGACGACCAGCACAGACCCCGTGAAACTTGCAACCCTCCGCGGCCGTCGCCCCCGCACCGCCCGCCTGACCACCGGGCCGCACACCCATCCCGTCCACCCGCCGAGCCGACCCCAAGGCACGCGCAGCGGCCGCACCTCGCCATCCCATCCGCACCTCTCCACCCACGCCTCTCCGCCCGCCACCGCCGCCGCGCGCCCCGCCTCGCCCGCGCCTGCTCCACCCGCGCCTCTCCGCCCGCCACCGCCGCGGCGCGCCTGCTCCACCCACGCCGCCGCCCGCACCGCCTCGCCCGCGCCTGCTCCACCCACGCCGCCGCCCGGCACCGCCTCGCCCGCGCCTCCCCGCCCGCGCCGGCCAACGCTCGCACCCGCCTCGGTGACGTAGTCGTCGACAGCCAGAACGAGGCCGGGCCGGCGGCGGGTTCGGCCGGACCGGCGCGTTCAGCCCCGTCAGCAGCGGGTAGAGCGCGCCCGGCACTACCCACAGACCTCAACGCAGGCAGGAGAAGCAGATGGCACTCGACAACCCGGCCGACCTGTTCCTCTACGAGCTGTCGGGCATGTACGACGCCGAGCGCAAGAGCAACCAGATGGTGGGCGAGATCCTGGGGCACGCGGAGCACAGCCCGCTCGCCCAGATCCTGCGCGCCCAGCAGCAGCAGGGCCAGCAGAAGATCCAGAACATCGAGACGTGCTTCGCGATGCTCGAGATGGAGCCGATGGACGTCCCGTGTATGGCGATCGACGGCATGCGCGCCGAGTTTCAGGCGTTCAGCAACCAGCGCCCGTCGACCGAGGCGATGGAGATCTACACCGTCGACGCCGAGACGAAGCTCGCGCACTTCGGCATGGCCGGCTACCGCGGCCTGATCGACAAGGCGCTCCTCATGGGCGAGATGCAGTGCGCCCAGATCCTGCAGACCAACCTGGTCCAGAAGCAGGAGAACGCGGGCACGTTCGAGCGGATCAGCCACGAGCTGGGCCAGCGGGTGGCCATGACCGTCTGACCGCCCGGCGGGGCCGTCACCGAGGGACGGCCCCGCGCCGCCCGCCGCCCAGTTCGTCATGCGCCCAGCACCTCGAACACCGCGAGCACCGCCCGGCCCCTCATGCGTCCCGCACCTCGAACACCACCAGCGCCGCCACGACCGCCACCGCGGCGTACACCGCGAGCACCCCGAGCCCGGCCCACGGCCCGATGTCCGACGGGTGCAGATGCCGGGTCACCTGGACGGCCAGCCCGGCATCCATCGGGGTGTACCGGTGCAGCCACCGCTCCCACCGCGCGTTCGACACCAGCGTGGCGACGAGCGGCGCGACATACAGCAGCACCAGCACCCCGGTGATCGCCCCGGCGGTGTCCCGCACGAGCACGGCCACCCCGGCACTCAGCAGCCCGATCAGCACCAGGTACAGCACGGTGCCGATCGCCGCCCGCCGCGTCGGCTCGTCGGCGAGGGACAGCGGCGGGTGCCCGTTGGCCGCCGTGAACCCGCGACCGGGCAGCACCCACCGCCCCACGAGGAGTGACACCCCGACGGCCACCGTCGCCGCGACGAGCACCGTCACCGCGACGACGGCGAACTTGCCGGCCAGCGCCCACGCCCGCCGCGGCAGCGCCATGACCGAGGTGTGGACCATCCCGGTCGCGTACTCGTTGCCGACCGCCAGCACCGCCAGCACGACCACGGCCGCCTGGCTGAGCCGCACCCCGAACAGGCTGAGCCGCACCGTGTCCTCAAGGCACGGCGACTCGCAGCCGTCCCTGCTGAGCGTGCCGGTCATCGCCAGCCCGAGCCCGACGGTCAGGGCCACGATCCCGAGCACCAGCCACCCGGTGCTCGGCACGGTCCGCAGCTTGGTCCACTCGGCGTGGAGGGCTCCGCCGACCGGGCCGCCCCCGTGGCGCCGCCAGCTCCGACGGCCGAGGCCGGGCTCCGGGCCGCTCATGCGTCCCGCCTCCGCACCAGCCACCAGGCGACGGCGAGGGTCACCGCGGCGTACACCGACACTACGGTCAGCCCCGCCGCCGGTCCGATCATCGACCACGGGTCGGCGAGCGTCGTGGTGGGCGGCTTCGCCCGCCAGGTCGCGAGCCCACCGGCCGGGGTCAGCTGCATGACCCAGCGCCCTACCGAGAGCGGCAGGATCGACGAGAGGATGACCGGCACCACGATGAGCACGACCACGGTCGTGATCGCCGTCGCGCTGTGCCGCAGCACCGTGCCGAGCGCCATCGCGAACACCGTGAGGATCGCGACGAACAGCGACGTCAGCAGCAGCGCGCGCAGCACCGGCGGGTCGGTCAGCGAGTACTCCGGATACGCCGGCGGTGCGAAGCCCTGCTCCTGCAGCACCGGCTGCGCCGCCAGCAGCGCGACACCACCGCCGAGCAGGGTCATCACGAACGCCGCCGAGCCGATCACGATCGCCTTCGCCGCCAGCGTCCGGCCGCGCCGGGGGTTCGCCGCGAACGTCGCCCGGATCATGCCCTTGCGATACTCCGACGTCACGAACAGCACCCCGACCGCCGCCAGCGCCATGAGCCCGGGCAGCACCCCGAACAGCGCGATCGACACGACGTCGTCGTCGGGCGGGTTCGGCTTGATCTGCCCGCCGCCGGTGATCGTGAACATGCCGTCGCGCTCGACGACGCCGGCCGCCTTCATCTCGGGCAGCGGGGGTCCCGCACTCCCGGATTCGCCGCTCGTGTCCTTCGGCCGGTCCATCGGCCGGTGCACCGGGTCGTCCTCCCACGCACCGGCAGCGGCGGCGTCGAGGCGGACGTTGTCGAAGGTCGCCGTGCTCAGCGTCCCCTGCTCCGTCACCGCCGTGTTGCCGGCGCTGCGCTTGACGATCACCTTCGGCGCCGAGTTCACGAACATCCCGACCTCGACGTCCCGCGGCAGCCTGGCCGCCGTCACCTGACCGACCTTGGTCCAGTTCGACCCGTCGGCCGACGCGTACCCGGTGATCACCGGGCCCTGCCGGGTCAGCCGCAGCCACACCGGCGCGGTCCGGTCACCGCCCCGGATGTCGGTCACGTAGTCGGACTCCAGGTGCACACCGTCCTTCGGCGTCACCCGTAACGCCACATACCTGGAGCCGCTCGTCAGCCCGTCCTTGACGATCAGCCCGGCGCTGGCGTCGGTGCCGCTGTCCTCCAGCTTGCCAACCCGGGCCGTGATCGTGCCGTCGCCCGACATCGTCTGGTGGGCGAACTGGAAGTCGTCGACGACCGGCTGTCCGTCCGGCCCGACCGCGAAGTTTTGATACTGGTTGGCGTCGGTGCCGCTGCTCGACGAGACGAGCAGGCCGATCACCACGATCAGCATCCCGGAGCACAGCAGTGTCAGCACCCACCGGCGCACGGTGCGCAGCTTCGTCCACTCGGCGCGCAGCGTGGCACCGAACCCGTCGCCCCTCATCACATCCACCTCAACGTCCGCTCGCGCTGAACTCGACACCCTCGCGGGTCAGCTCCATGTAGGCCTCCTCCAGGGAGGCCCGGTGCTGCCGGAGCTCCGCGAACGGCACGCCACCGCCGGTGAGCACGGCGCTGACCCGCTCCCCCGGCAGACCCTCCACCGACAGCTGGTCCTCACCGGTCGCGGCGACCGTCCCGCCCGCGTTGGCCAGGAGGGTCATCGCCTCCGCGCGCTGGGTGGTGCGCACCTCGACCCGGCCCTTCGACGCGGCGGCGAGCAGCTCCGACACCTTCATGTCGGCGATCAGCCGGCCCCGGCCGACCGCGATCAGGTGGTCGGCAGTGCCCTCCAGCTCGCTCATCAGGTGGCTCGACACGAGCACGACCCGGCCCTCGGCGGCCAGCGACCGCAGCAGGCCGCGAATCCACACGATGCCCTCCGGGTCCAGCCCGTTGACCGGCTCGTCGAGCAGCAGGACCGCCGGGTCGCCGAGCAGCGCCGCGGCGATCCCCAGCCGCTGCCGCATCCCGAGCGAGAACCCACCGGCCCGCCGCCGGGCGGCCGAGGCGATGCCGGTCATCTCGAGCACCTCGCCGACCCGGCGCTTGGCGATCCCGTTGCTGTGGGCGAGCCACAGCAGGTGGTCGCGCGCCGACCGGCCAGGATGGACCGCGGCCGCGTCGAGCAGGGCACCGACCTGCGTGAGCGGCTGGCGGAGCGAGCGATACGGCATGCCGTTGACGAGCGCCTGCCCCTCGTCCGGCGCATCGAGCCCCATGATCACCCGCATCGTCGTCGACTTGCCGGCCCCGTTCGGACCGACGAATCCGGTCACCTCGCCCGGCCGGACGGAGAAGGTCAGGCCGTCGACGGCGATGACCGAGCGGTACCGCTTCCGGACCGCGCCTACCTCGATGGATGGCTGCATGGCGTCGACGGTACGAACTCGGCGGCGCCGCGTCGTCACGCCACAGAGCTGTCTCGGACATCCCTGACGTGAGGGATGCATCCCCCACGAGAGCTACTCGAGAACGGCTGGCACGGGGGACGCCGGACCGGCCGGCCGCGACCACAATGGCGGATGTGAACCGGGTGCTGGAGCGAACGCTGTCGGCGGGCCGAGCGGCCGTCGCCACCAGGCAGTGGCCGCTGGCCTGCGCGTTCGTCCTCGGCTTCCTCGCGCTTCAGGAACTGGACTGGGCGCAGCGGCTGACGCTCACCACGACGCTGCTGGGCCTTTCGGTGACGCTGCCGCTCGCACTGGGCCGGGCCGCGCCGGGCCTGGCGGCCGCGTTCGTCGCCGCGGGCGCGTTGGTGACCCTGCTTTCCGGTGTACCGCTGACGGTGGCCGCCATCGTCGCACTCGGCGGCATGTATTTCGTGGCCGGGCGGCGCCTGCGCGGACGGTGGGGCGCCCTGCTGGTGGCACCGTTCGTGGTCTACGCGCTGGCACCGGCCGGCGTCACGTTCGCCGACCCCGGCGGCGGCAGCACCGGCACGGGCGGGCGGGCGTTCGCCGTCACGCTGCTCGCGCTCGCCGGAGGCGCCGTGCTGCTCGGCTCGTCGCACCGGGCCCGGATGGAGGCCGCCCGGCGGGACCGCGACGACCGCAGGATCGCCGACACGCTGCTCGATCATGTCGCGCGGGGCGAGCGCGCCCGCATCGCCCGTGAGCTGCACGACGTCGTCGCCCACCACATCTCGATGATCGCGGTCCAGGCGGAGGCGGCGCGGCTGACGACCCAGGGCATGCCGCCGGAGGGCGAGAAGCGCCTGTTGGCGATCGGTGACACCGCGCGGTCGGCGCTGACCGAGATGCGCCGCCTGCTCAACGTGCTCCGCGAGGACTCGGGCGAGGTGCCGACCCGCCGGCCGCAGCCCGGCCTGCGGCAGCTCAACGAGCTCATCGACGAGGCCCGCCGGCTCAATGGGGCGAGCACGCGGCTCATCGTCCGCGGCCGGGTCGCGCCGCTCGGCCCGGGCGTCGAGCTGACCGCGTTCCGGATCGTTCAGGAGGCGCTGACCAACGCGCGCCGCCACGCGCCGGGGGCGGCCGTCGACGTCGAGCTGGACTACGGCGAGCGGGAACTGCTGCTCCGCGTCCGGGACAACGGCCCGGGAACGCGGACGGCCGACGGCCACCGCGTCTGGCACGAGCGCCGGCCACCCCTGACGGTGCCGAGCGCCAGGTCCGCCGCAGCACCAGGGGACCCGGCCGCTCCGCTGCCCGCACTGAGCGCGGGTTCTGCGACGGGCGCGCGAACGGGTGGAGCGCCAGGAGCTTCAACAGAGCCTCCGCCCGAACCCCGAACAGGTGCCGCATCAGGAGCAAGGACAGTCGCCCCGCAAACAGCCGAGACCGGCGCTGCGCCAGGAGCGCGAACAGGAGCCGCGCAAACAGCCGAGACCGGCGCTGTGCCAGGAGCACCGACAGGCGCCGCGCTGACCGCCCAGACAGGTGCTGCGCCAGGAGCGCGGACGGGTGCCGCATCAGGAGCCCGGACAGTCGCCCCGCAAACAGCCGAGACCGGTGCTGTGCCGGGCGTGCGAACAGGTTCCTGGTCAGGAGACCGGACGGGTGCTGCGCCAGGGGCCTGGACCCGTCGTGCGTCAGGAGGCCGAGCCGTCACGGCGGCGGAGGCAAGGACCGTGATCGCGGCTGAGGGTGGGCACGGGCTGACCGGGATGCGGGAGCGGGCTGCGATGCTCGGGGGCACGGTGTACGCGGGGCCGGGGCCGGCGGGCGGGTTTCTGGTCGAGGTGTGGTTGCCGGTCGAGGGGGACGACGACGGATGACGGTACGGATCGTGGTGGCGGACGATCACGAGGTGGTGCGCAACGCGTTCGCGGCGTTGCTGGAGACGCAGGCCGACCTGTCGGTGCTGACCACCGTCGCCGACGGGGCGGCGGCGGTGCGGGCCTGCCGGGACGGGCAGCCCGACCTGGTGCTGATGGATGTGCGCATGCCGGTCATGGACGGGATCGAGGCGACCCGGCGCATCATCGAGGCCGGCGGGGCTCGGGCGCCGCGGATTCTGATGTTGACGACGTTCGACCTGGACGAGCATGTGTACGACGCGTTGACGGCCGGGGCGAGCGGGTTCCTGTTGAAGGACGTGACGGCCGAGCGGCTGTTCGACGCGGTGCGGGTGGTCGCGGCCGGGGAGGCGTTACTGGCCCCGACGGTGACGCGGCGGCTGATCGCGGAGTTCGCCCGGCTGCGGCCGCAGACGCGTGCGGCCTCGACGCTGGGCGACGTGCTCACGCCGCGCGAGACCGAGGTGCTGCGGCTGATCGCCGGCGGGCTGTCGAACCCGGAGATCGCCGACCGGCTGGTGGTGAGCGAGGAGACCGTCAAGACCCACGTCAGCCGGGTGCTCACCAAGCTCGGGCTGCGCGACCGGACCCAGGCGGTCATCGCGGCGTACGAGTCCGGCCTGGTCGTCCCCGGCGGCACCGTCTGACCGGCCGCGGGAAGGGCTGAAGGGCGGCGGGAAGAGGGCGCGGCTGTGCCGCGGCGGGAAGAGGGCGCGGCTGTGCCGCGGCGGGAAGAGGGCGCGGCTGTGCCG
>NZ_JBEXCY010000038.1:66698-71492 GCF_040605515.1 Dactylosporangium sp. NPDC005572
CGGCGTGCCGAAGGCTGTGCGCAGTGCGGAGAGCGCTGCGTCGGGAGAGGGTGGGGGTGGGGGTGCCCGGCGGGCGCGCGCGACAGCAGCGCGCCCGCCGGGGGGTGCGTGGGTCAGCCGCCCAGGCTGGCTGCCGCTGAGGCGATCGCCGAGGCGAAGGTGCTCACCTCGGTGTAGACGCCCGGGTAGTTCGGGCGGGCGCAGCCGTTGCCCCAGCTGACGATGCCCACCTGGATCCAGGCGTTGCTCGCGTTGCGGCGGAACATCGGGCCGCCGGAGTCGCCCTGGCAGGTGTCCACGCCGCCCGCGGTGTAGCCGGCGCAGATCTCCTCGCTCGGGATCAGGTCCGGGTAGGAGTTGTCGCAGGTGGAGTCCGCGACGAACGGGACGGTGGCCTTCAGCAGGTAGCGCTGCTGGGCGCCGCCCTCGCGCGCGGCGCCCCAGCCGGCGACGGTGAAGGTGCCGGAGTTGTACGCCGTCGTGGTGGCGATCGGGAGCGTGGCGAGGCTGGTGACCGGGGTTGCCAGGCGGATCAGGGCCCAGTCCTTGCCGTTGCCGTTGTAGCCGGGGGCCCGGTACACGTAGTTGGACCGCACCGTGATGCGGCTCGACGACTGCAGGTCCACGACGCCCAGCGTCGCGGTGATGCTGGTGTTCGTGCCGGTGCCGCCGACGCAGTGGGCGGCCGTCAGGACCAGGCGCGAGCTGTACAGCGCGCCGCCGCAGCCCATCGACAGGCGGACCATGAACGGGAACTCGCCCTGCGCCGCTCGGGTGCCGCCCACGACGTTCTCGGCGGCGTGCGCGGTGCCCGGCAGGACGCCGGCGGTGGCGGCCACCGCGGTGAGCACCGCGAGCAGCCACCGCACCGGCGAGCGGCGGGTGGGCGGGAGTGTACGAACCATCCGGGAGCCTCCCCAACGAGTTGGATGTTGGAGAGGAGGATATCCATCAATTCGATATCGATGGATATATCGGATGGCTCATACCGGCGACACGGCGGCGACCACCGCCGTCTCGGTCTCCGGGTCGGTGACGACGCGCGGATCCAGGCCGGCCGCCGACAGGATCTCTCGCGCCGCGGCCAGCTGCGGTACACCCGCCTCGGTCAGCAGCGTCCCACCGGAGGCCAGCCACGCCGGCGCCTCGCGGGCCACCCGGCGCAGGACGTCCAGGCCGTCCGGGCCGCCGTCCAGGGCCGCCCGCGCCTCGTGGACGCGGAACTCCTCCGGGAGGTACACGATCTCGGCGGTGGGAACGTACGGGACGTTCGCCAGCAGGAGGTCGACGGTCCCGCGCAGGTCCTGCGGCAGCGGCTCGAAGAGGTCGCCGCAGTACACCGCGGCGGACAACGAGGCCAGGTTCCGGCGGGCGCACTCGACGGCGCGCGGGTCGACGTCCGTCGCCACCAGGCGCACCGCCGGGTGGTCCCGTGCGACCACGAGGCCGAGCGCGCCGGTGCCGCAGCACAGGTCGAGCACCGTCCCGACCGGCATCAGGGAGCGGGCCGTGGTGGTCAGCAGCTCGGTACGGTGGCGGGGGACGAACACGCCGTCCGTCACCGCGACCCGGACGCCGGCGAAGGTGGCCCAGCCGAGGACGTGCTCCAGTGGGGCGCCGGCGACGCGGCGAGCGATCATGGACTCGAGATGGTCACCCGAGCGGGCCTCGGCGTGCAGGAGCGCGGCCTCGTCCTCGGCGAAGACGCAGCCGGCCGCCCGCAGGCGGGAGACGGTCGCGGAGATCGACGACACAAGGGAGGCTACCAAGCCATGCAGCGCACCATGCGGGCCGTCGTACTCAGCGGGCCCGGGCCGGTCGAGCACCTCCAGGTGACCGAGCTGCCGATCCCCGAGCCGCCGCCCGGCTGGGTGCGGATCCGGGTCGAGGCGTTCGGGCTCAACCGGTCCGAGCTGCACACCCGGCTCGGCCTCGCCGAAGGCGTCACCTTCCCGCGGGTGCCGGGCATCGAGGCGTCGGGGGTCGTCGACGACCCGGGCGGTACCGACCTGGAGCGGGGGCAGCAGGTCGTGACCATGATGGGCGGCATGGGGCGGACGTTCGACGGCGGCTACGCGCAGTACACCGTCGTGCCCCGCCGGCAGGTCATACCGTTCGAGTCCGCGCTGCCGTGGGAGGTGATCGGCGCGGTGCCCGAGACGCTCCAGACCGCGTACGGCGCCCTGACCGTCGGGCTCGACCTCAGGGAGGGCCAGACGCTGCTGGTGCGCGGGGGAACGTCGTCGGTCGGGCTGGCCGCGACCGCGCTGGCCCGGGACCTGGGCGCCACGGTACTGGCGACGACCCGCAACCCCGGCCGGCTGGCAACGACGGGCGCCGACCACCCGATCGTCGACGACGGCAACGTCGCGGAGCAGGTCCGGCGGATCTTCCCCGAGGGCGTCGACGCCGCGCTGGAGCTGGTCGGCACGCCGACGCTGCCGGACACGCTCAACGCCGCCAAGGTGCACGGCACGGTGTGCTTCGCCGGGATGCTGTCCAACGAGTGGCTCGTGCGCGACTTCTACCCGATCGGGTACCTGCCGCGGGGCGTGCGCCTCTCGGCGTACGGCGGGGAGAGCGACGACCTGCCCCAGGAGGTCCTCCAGCGCTGCCTCGACCGGATCGCTTCCAACAAAATGTCGCTGGGCCCGGTCCACACCTACCCGCTCGACGACATCCGGCGGGCGCACACCGACCTGGAGCAGGGAACGAAGGTCGGCAAGCTGGTCGGGATCACGCGTTGAGATAGGCCAGCACGGCCAGCACCCGGCGGTTGTCGTCCTCCGACGGCGGCAGGCCCAACTTGGTGAAGATGTTGTTGATGTGCTTGCCGACGGCCTTCTCGGTCACGTAGAGCCGGCCCGCGATCGCCACGTTGGAGCGCCCCTCGGCCATCAGCCCGAGCACCTCCCGCTCGCGCGGGGTGAGGGCCCGGGTTGGCGCGCCGGCATTGCGGGCCAGCAGCTGCGAGACCACCTCCGGGTCCATCGCGGTGCCGCCCTGGGCGACCCGCCGCACCGCGTCGACGAACTCGGCGACGGTCGCGACCCGGTCCTTCAGCAGGTACCCGACGCCGCCGCGGCGGTCGGAGAGCAGCTCCCGCGCGTACAGCTGCTCGACGTGCTGCGAGAGGACGAGCACCGGCAGGCCGGGCGCCTCGGCGCGGGCCGCGATCGCCGCGCGCAGCCCCTCATCGGTGAACGTCGGCGGGAGCCGCACGTCGACGACGGCCACGTCGGGGCGGTGGGTGAGCAGGGCCGCGCGCAGGTCGGTGCCGTTGTCGACCGCCTCGACGACCTCGAACCCGTACGCGGTCAGGAGCCGGATCAGCCCGTCGCGGAGAAGGGCGAGATCCTCGGCGATGACAACTCGCACGGCAGCTCCATCGTCAGCACGGTCGGGCCGCCGGCCGGACTGTCGACGCTCAGGCTGCCGTCGAACGCCCCCAGCCGGCGTTGGACACCGGCCAGCCCGGAGCCGGCACGCGGGTCCGCGCCGCCCACGCCGTCGTCACCGACGGTGATGTAGATGGCGCCTCCGAGGTGGCTCAACGATACCCAGGCCGTCGAAGCCCGGCTGTGCTTGACCACGTTGGCGAGCGCCTCGGCCACCGCGAAGTAGGCCGCCGACTCGACCGGCGCCGGCGGGCGGCCGTCGATGTCGGCCTGGACGGCCACCGGGAGCGGCACGGTGAGCGCGAGCGCCTCCAGGCCGCCGGCGAGCCCCCGCTCGGCGAGCACCGGCGGGTGGATGCCGCGGACCAGCCCGCGTAACTCGGCGAGCGCCATGCCGCTCGCCTCGCGCGCCTCGGCGATGAGCGCCTGCGCGGCCGCCGGGTCGCTGGTCACCAGGTCCTCGGCCATGCCGAGGCTCATGCCGAGGGCCACGATGCGGGCCTGCGCGCCGTCGTGCAGGTCGCGCTCGATGCGCCGCAGCTCGGCCGCCTGCGCGTCGACGACCTGCGTGCGCGTCTCGGTGAGCCGGTCGACGCGCCGGGTCAGCTCGGCGCTGTGGGTCGGGCCGAGGAGTGAGCGGTCGTACTGCGCGAGCGCCCACAGCAGCCAGGGCCCCGCGTAGAGCGCGCCGGCGGTGATGAGCGCGCCCTGCAACGGCACCGTCGTGAAGTCCAGCGCGTTGCGCAGCGGCCACGTGACGCCGTAGCCGAAGCCGTCGTCGGCCGCGCTGACGATCACCGGCACCAGCAGTACACCTTGGAGTCCATAGGCCAGCAGCACCGGAGCGAGCAGGCCGGTGACCAGGCCGACCGGCGCACCGGCGAGGAGCCACAGCAGGTCGCGCCACGTCGCCGGGTCGCGCACGAGCCACAGCCAGCGCCGCGGCGAGCCGATGAAGGCCTTCGGCGGCATCGGCCGGTAGGGCCGGGGGATGTCGATGCCCGACCAGCGGCCCGCGAGCGTGCGGCGCAGGTCGGCGTAGCGCCGGACGAGCAGCTGCACGAGCGGCGCCAGGACCAGCCCGAGACCGACGATCGTGAGCAGGAACGAGACCAGGCTGAGGATGAGCAGCAGGATGTTGAGCGGCCAGGCGATGATGCCGAGCAGCGCGACCCGGCCGACGGCGGTCAGTCCCCGGCGGATGAACGGCACGGCTGCTCTCATGCCGTCCATTCTGGCCCGGCGGGGACCGCGCGTCGGTAGGTCTAGCCCTACTGTTGCGTGACCGCGCGGGTAAAGAGCGCGTGGGCCGGGCCGTGCTCGGTGCTGTCGAGAATGGTGCGCACCCGCACGGTCGTGCCGTCGTGCAGCTGCAGCTCCCAGCGGAAGCGCAGTC
>NZ_JBEXCY010000039.1:0-71187 GCF_040605515.1 Dactylosporangium sp. NPDC005572
CATCGAGGCGGCCGCCAATGCGCAACTGGCCGTGGTGGACGCGCCCCTCGGTATGAGCACGTTGTAGTACAGCTCCTGCAGCTCCTCGCTGGGGCCGATGCCCAGTTCGTCGGCGAGCGTGGCGCGCAGGTCGTGATACTCGGTGAGCGCGTCGGCCTGCCGGCCCAGCCGCAGGTAACACTGCATGAGCTGCAACCGCAGCCGCTCGCGCAGCGGGTGGCGGCGAGCCAGCCCGAACAGCTCGCCGACCAGCTCGGCGTGCTGGCCGAGCTCCAGCAGCAGCTCGGCCCGGCCCTCCATGGCGGCCAGGCGCAGCTCGGTGAGGCGGGTGCGCTCGGTGGTGATGAACGGCCCGGCCGCGCCGCTGAACGGCGTGCCGCGCCACATCGCGAGGGCACTGTCGAGCTCGCCCAGGGCGCTGTGCAGCGCGGCGGTCGTCTGCAGCCGCCGCGCCTCGGCGAGGTGGGCCTCGAAGGTGCGCAGGTCCACGTGCGAGTCGGGCAGTGCGAGCAGGTAGCCGTCGCCCTCCGACAGCAGCCGCCGCGACGGGGTGCGCTGCGGCCGGGACGGCTCCAGCGCGTTGCGGAGCCGGGCGACGTACGTGTAGACACTGTTGATCGCGGTGGCCGGGGCCTCGAGGCCCCAGACCGCGTCGACCAGCTCCTCGCGGCTGACCACGCGGTTGACGTTGGCGGCGAGCGTGGCGAACAGCGCGAGCTGGCGGGGCGACCCGAGCTGCACCTCGCGGCCCTCGATCGTGACGGTGATAGGGCCCAGGAGCCGAATCCGCGTCTGCTCGCCCAGCACATGCCACCGCCCCGCGTCAATGGACCATCAGTGGCCAGCAATCTAGCAACGGCACACCAGCGTGGTGCGCCGGTGCGTGGGGCGGCCCACCGCGGGGCCGCCCCACCCGCTCACTCCTGGTGGATCGCCCGCAGCACGTTCATCCGGGCCGCCCGCCAGGCCGGCCAGATGGCGGCGAGCAGACCGATGACGACCGCACTGAGCAGGTACACGCCGAGGCGGCCGGCCGGGATGTGCAGCACCTCCACGCCGTCACCGCGCATCACCTGCTGCGCCGCCGCGCCGAGCCCCACGCCCAGGACCAGCCCGAGCGTGGCGCCGAACAGCGCGATGACGATCGACTCGTAGCGCACCATCGACCGTACGTGCCGGCGGGTCATGCCGACCGCCCGCAGCAGCCCGATCTCGCGCGTGCGCTCGATGACGGCCAGGCCGAGGGTGTTGACGATGCCCACGGCGGCGATCGCGATGGACAGCAGCAGCAGGACCATGATCACGTTCAGCGCCCGGTCGATGTCGGCCCGGGCCCCCTGCTTGGCGTCCTGCCGGTCCTTGAGCTTGACGCTCGGGTAGGCGCGCAGCGCCTGCTCGATGCCGGCGCGGGCGGTGGCCTGCTGGGCGTCGTCGAGGTCGACGAACGCCCGCTGGATCAGCGTCGCCGGTGCGTGCGCCCGATACCCGTCCGGGGCCACCAGGTAGGGCCGGCCGACCACCTCGTTGTCGGCGAAGACGCCGGCGACGGTGAACGTGACGCGGGTGCCGTCGGGGTACTGCCCGGGGATCGTCGAGCCGGGGCGCCAGCCCCGCTGGTCGGCGGTGGACTGCTGCACGAGCAGTTCGTCGGCGCGCAGGGCGGTACTGCCGGCGTTCGTCTTGAGGCTGACCGGGCCGGCGAGCGCCGCCGGGTCGGCGACCAGCACCGGCGTCTCCTGGTCGCCGATGCGCAGCGTGCCGGACTGCACGGGCGTGACGCTGCGCACGCCGGGCACCCGCGCCACCGCGTCGGCGGCGGCCTGGCCGAACCCGGTCAGGCCGCTGGGCTCCAGGCTGAAGTCGGCGCTGAACTGCCGGTCGAGCCGGCGGTCGACCGACGCGCTCATCGAGCTGGCGACGACGGTGGCCAGCGAGACGAGCGTCAGCCCGATCATCAGGGCGGAGGCGGTTGCGGTGGTGCGCCGCGGGTCCCGCCGCGCGTTCTCGACGCCGAGGTGGCCCACGGCGCCGGCCAGCCTGGACAGCGGCCAGCCGAGCAGCAGCAGCAACGGCCGGCTCAGCAGCGGGCTGAGCAGGAAGGCGGCGACGAACAGCAGTACCCCGCCGATGGCGATGAGCCCGGCTCCCTCGTCCCCGCCGTCGGACAGGCCGCCGGCCAGTGACAGCCCGCCGAGGGTGCCGACGACGATGCCGCTGATCGAGCGCAGCCGCATCCGGCGGGCGGTGGGGGTGACGTCGGCCCGCAGCGCGGCGACCGGCGGGATCTTCGCCGCGCGCCGGGCCGGCAGGTAGGCGGCGAGGACCGTCACGACGACGCCGACGGCGTAGGACCAGACGACCGTGGCGGGGGCGATGACCGGCGCGCGGGCGGGCAGCTGCGCGCCGAAGCGTTCGAACAGCAGCCGCAGCACCAGCGCGACGCCGACGCCGGCGATCAGCCCGATGGTCGAGCCGGCGAGGCCGATGCCCACCGCCTCGCCGAGGACGGCCCGGGTCACCTGGGCCCGGCTGGCACCGACCGCCCGCAGCAGCGCCATCTCGCGGATGCGCTGCGCGACCAGCATGGTGAAGGTGTTGAAGATGATGAACGAGCCGACGAACACCGACACCCCGGCGAAGGCGAGCAGGATCCGGCCGAGCACGTCGAAGATCTGCTGGATCTCGCGCTTGGTGTCGACCGCCTGCTGCTGCGCGGTCTTCACCTCGTAGCCGGCCGGCAGCGCGGCGCGCAGCTGGTCGGCCAGCTGCTCGGGGGTGACGCCGTCGCGGGGCCGCACCCAGATGGAGGAGTAGTAGCCGGGCTCGGTGAGCATCCGCTGGGCCACGTCGGGGGCGAAGCCGACGAACGTGACCACGTCGCCGAGCTGCTCGCCGCCGAGCTCGAAGATGCCGACGACGCGCACCTTCACCTCGGCCCGCTCGGTCACGACGGTGACCTCGTCGCCGATGTTCACCGGGCCGCCGATGGCGGTGTGGGCCTCGACGACGATCTCGCCGTCGCCGACCGGGGCGCGCCCCGCGGTGAGCTTGATCGACGATCGGCTACCGGTCCGCTCGACGAACTCGCGCCCGAGGTGCGCGGCGGTCTCGCCGCCGACGACCTCACCGTCGGCGCGCACGATCGCCGCGTAGCCCTCGCTGGAGCCGATGTACGCCGCGGCACCCGGTACCTGGCGGACCGTCTCCGTCAGCGACGCGGGCACGAGCCGGCGTGGGGTGCCCTCGCCGGTGAAGGTCTGCTCGGGGTACACGAAGACCTCACGTGCGTTCTCCAGCCCGGAGAAGGTGGAGTCGAAGCTCCGCGCGGCGGTGTCCCGGAAGATCATCGTCCCGGCGACGAAGGAGACGGCGAGGACGACGGCGACCGTGGTGAACACCAGCCGCAGCCGGTGCGCGGTGAGGTTGCGCAGGGTCAGCTTGAACATCATCGGGCGGCCACCGGCTCCAGGTCGGCGCCCTGCCGGTCGAAGGACTTCATCCGCTCCAGTACCGCGTCGGCGGTGGGCTCCGCGAGCCGGTCGACGATGCGCCCGTCGGACAGGAAGACCACGTCGTCGGTCCAGGCCGCGGCCAGCGGGTCGTGCGTGACCATGACGATCGCCTGCCCGTCGCGCGCCGCGTCCCGCAGGAACCGCAGCACCTCCGCGCCGGAGCGGGAGTCGAGGTTGCCGGTCGGTTCGTCGGCGAAGACCACGTCGGGCCGGCCGACCAGCGCCCGGGCGCAGGCGACCCGTTGCTGCTGCCCGCCGGACAGCTGCGCCGGCCGGTGGTCGAGCCGGTCGCGCAGGCCCACGGTGTCGATGATCGTGGACAGCCACTCCGGGTCGGGCCGGCGCCCGGCGACGCGCAGCGGCAGCGTGATGTTCTCCAGCGCGGTCAGCGTGGGCAGCAGGTTGAAGGACTGGAAGACGAAGCCGATGCGGTCGCGCCGCAGCCGGGTGAGCGCGGTGTCCGAGAGCCCGCCGAGGGCCACGTCGCCCACGTACACCGCACCGCCGTCGACGGTGTCGAGCCCGGCGAGGCAGTGCATCAGGGTGGACTTGCCCGAGCCGGACGGCCCCATGACGGCGGTGAAGCGGCCCCGCGGCACCTCCAGGGTGACATCGTCGAGTGCCACGACCTGGGCCGAGCCCGTGCCGTACACCTTCCGGACCCCCTCGGCTCGGGCAGCGGGTGGCTGTTCGGTCTCGCTCATCTCGGTTCCCCCTGGACGGTGCGCCGGGAGCGGACGGCGGCCGATGGGCACGGCCGGGCGCGCCGCGCGGCGGTCGGTTGGGTTGGACGCGGCCAGTGTGGCATCGATGAACACCGAGGCGAAGTCTTCCAAAGTATGACCGTGACCGCGGCCGGATCGCCTTTCGGCGACTGGAGGAACCGTTCGGGCCGCCCATATCGTGGGCGCATGCCGAACGACAACTCCACCACGCTGCGGTTCTCGGCCATCGATCGGTTCGTCGTCAACGTCGGCGTCCCCGCCTTCTTCGTCGCCGTCGGCGCGGTCCTGCCCGTGCTCGCCCGCTGGATGCTCAGCTGGGACACGGCGCTGCCGCTCAAGCCCGTCGTCCGGGTGGTCGGCGCGATCGACAACCCGTGGAAAATCGCGGTCAACCTCGCGATCTGGCTCGTGATCGGCGTCGTCGTGGCGGTTGCCTCATACCGCGACGCGGCCGTGGTGACGCTGACCGACGACGAGGCGCGGATGACGCTCGGCGACGCCACCACGACCGTGCCGCGCGCCGACGTCGCGGCGGCCTTCGCCGACGGCGCCCGGCTCGTGCTGCTCGACGACCGTTCGCGCGAGCTGTTCCGGGAGCGCACCCAGACGTCGAAGGGCGCGCTCGCCGCGGCGTTCCGCGCGCACGGCTACCCCTGGCAGGACGCCGACCCGTATGCCGAGCTGTTCCGCGCGTGGGTCCCCGGCAGCCCGGACCTGCCGCCCGAGGCCGACCAGGTGCTCAGCGCCCGCGCCGGCGCGTTGCGGCACAAGGCCGCCGACGAGGCGCGCGACCTGCGCAAGGTGGCCGAGTCGATGGGCTACGTGGTGCGCGACGCCGGCAAGGAACAGCAGTGGCGGCCGCTGGTGCACTCCTGATCCGCGGCGGCGGGCGGCCCGCGTGCCTGGCGGTGGGCCGCACGCCGGGCCGGTAGCATGACAGCGGCAGCCCCGTCGGCGAGAGGTAGATCAACCAGATGGGACCGCATCCGTTCTCGGCCGCGCAGTTCGCCGAGATCTTCGGCAAGGTGCCCCGCCTGACCGTCGAGGTGGTGTGCAACACCGCCGGCGGCGTCGTGCTGACCCGCCGTTCGATCGAGCCGTGCAAGGGGCAGTGGCACCTGCCGGGCGGCACGGTCCGCTTCGGCGAGCACCTGCGCGACGCGGTCGTCCGCGTCGCCCGCGACGAGCTCGGCGTCACCGTCGACGTCGGCCGGCTGCTGGGCTACATCGAATACCCGCACATGCTGCGCGACGGTTACCGGGGCTGGCCGGTCGGCATCGCGTTCGAGGTCGCCGTGGCCGACGGCGCGGTCGTCGGCGGCGAGCAGTCCGACGCGGTCGGCTGCTTCCGGGAGGTGCCGCCGGGAACGCTGCGCGAACAGGCGGAGTTCCTGCACGGATATTTTGCCGCCCAGGCCCCGGCAGGCTCGTGCTGAGGTCGCGCGACTGGACGCGGCGCACAGCGTCGGTCGTGGCGCTCGCGCTGTTCGCGCCCTGGGTCGCCGAGTATCTTGTCGGCAGCCACACGGTGCTCGACCTGCCCCTCATCGTCTTCCTCGTGCCGCTGTACGGCGGAGGCGCGGTGCTGGTGCGCGAGGTCGCCCGTCACCTGGGCGGCGGCTGGCCGGCGATCCTGCTGCTCGGGCTCGCCTACGGCGTGATCGAGGCGGGCCTGGTCGACCAGTCGATGTTCAACCCCGACTACCTGGGCGAGGACTTCCAGAGCATCGCGCACGTCGACGGCGCCGGGATCAGCGCCTTCTGGGCACTGGCGTTCGTCGTCGGGCACGCCGTGTGGAGCGTCGGCGTGCCGGTCGCGGTCGTGGAGTCCTTCGGCGGCCGGCTGCGCGACGAGCCCTGGACGAGCCGTCCGGTCCTGCTGCTCATCGCCGCCGTCTACGCGGTCGGCTGTTGGCTCGTCTTCTCCGACCTGCAGGCCGGCGAACACTTCATGGCCGCACCCGCGCAGCTGGCCGCCGCCGGGCTGGTCGCGGCGGCGCTCGTAGCGGCCGCGGTGGGCCTGCGGCACCGCGACCGGCGGGCCCGTCGTCCGCTGGTGCCGGGCCGGGCGGCGCGGCTGCTGCCCGGGCCGCCGCCGTGGCCGGTCGTGCTGGTGCTCTCCTTCGTCGTGTCGTTCGTGCTGTGGCGGCCCGGCAGCTGGGTCGGCGTGGCGCTCAGCGTGGCGCTGCTCGCGCTCGCCGCGGTGGCGGTCCGCCAGTGGTCGGCCAGCCGGCGCTGGTCGCCGATGCACGTGCTGGCGGTCGCCGGCGGCGCGCTGGTCACCTATGCGGTCAACGGCTACAGCCTGCACCCCTGGCATCGGGTGTCCCCGGGCGTCGAGCTGGCCAGCGACACGGCCTTCGCCGTGGTCGCGGTGGCGCTGGTGGTCCTGACACTCTGGCGGCAGGGCCGCCGCCAGAGTGGGCGGCCGGGGCGTCGCTACAGCTGACGGGTCGCCGCCGGCATGGTGAGCAGGGCGCCGAACGGGATCTGGCGCAGCTCGGCGGCGACTGCCGCCAGCGCGGCGGGAGCCCGCGTCGATACGGCTGCGGCGACCGCGCCGAGCGCGCGCGGCGAGCCGCCGCACAGCTCGACGAGCTGCGCCACGGCCTCCGGCTCCGCCTGCACCCGCTCCCGGCCGAGGCGCGTCGCGAGCAGCTGGCGCGACTCGGCCGCGGTCATCGGGGGCAGGTCATGCAGGCGGACACCCTCGCGGGCGACCAGCTCGGCCAGCGGGTGGCGGGCGAGCACGAGCGTGACCGAGCCGGGTTCACCGGGCAGCAGCGGACGGACCTGCTCGGCGGAGACGGCGTCGTCGAGCAGGACCAGCATCCGCTTGCCGTCCAGCAGGCTGCGGTACAGCGCGGAAGCCTCCTCCAGGTCCGCCGGGAGCAGGTGCCGCGGCACGCCCAGCGCCGGCAGCAGCCGCCACAGGGCGCACAGCGGCGCCAGCGGTGCCGGCCCACTGCCGCGCAGGTCGAGGTAGAGATGGCCGTCGGGAAAGCGGGCCGCGGCGCGGCGCGCCCAGAACACGGCCAGCGCGGTCTTGCCGACGCCCGCCGCGCCGCACACGAGGCTCGGCGCGGTGCCGGCGTCCAGCCACTGCAGCGCGGCGAGCCGTCCGGTGAACCCGGGCGTCGCGGCCGGCAGCTGGGCCGGGCGGACCGGCGTCACCTGGTGAACGAGCCGCACCGCGCCGCTGCGGGCCGCGACCCGCCGCGACGGCTGGGCCGCTTGCACCAGCCCGCGCACCACCAGGTCGCGCGCCTTGCGCAGCCCGGCCCCCGGCTCGCGGCCCAGGTGGCCGAGCAGCCGTCGCTGCGTGCGGTCGAACACGCTGAGCGCCTCGGCGTTGCGCCCCTGCCGGTGCAGCGCGAGCATCAGCAGTTGGGCGGGGCGCTCCCGGGCCGGGTGGTTGTCGGTGAACTCGATGAGCTCCGCCAGCACCTCCGCTCCGGCGCGGGCGTCCAGTTCGAGGCTCAGGCAGTGCTCCCAGGCCGACAGTCGCCGCTCCTCCAGTGCCGCGACGGCGTGGTTCAGCGCCGGCACGTCGAGGCCCGCGAGGGCCGGGCCGCGCCACAGCGCGAGCGCCTGGCGGAGCAGCGTGATGTGGGTCCGGCCGTGGTGCGGCTGGGCGACGGCGGCATCGACGGTGGCGTCGAACTCCAGCGCGTCGACCGTGCAGCGGTCCGGCGCGAGCCGGTAGCCGCCGCTGCCCGCCCCGATGAGCTGATCGTGCGCGCCGAGCGCGGCGAGCACCTGACGCAGCCCGGACACCACCTCGTCGACCTCGTGCCGGGGCCGGGCGAGCGGTTCGTCGGTCCACACGGCGGCCGCGAGCCGGTCGACGGTCACGTCGTGCCCGGCGTCGACCAGCAGCGCGGCCAGCGCCCGCTCGTGCAGCGGGTCGAGCGACGCCTGCGGCGGGCCGCCGCGCGCCTCGACGCGCAGCGGTCCCAGCATGAGAAAGGTGATGTCGGCCTGCGACGACATGGATGTGCTCCCCGTGCGTCCATGTAGCGCGTACAGTAGATCGACACATTCGCATGCAGGCTGTGCGAAGTCGACACGGGTTACGGTCCGGGCGGCGACCTTGAGCAAAACTTGACGAACGGCTTCCGTGCGCCTACCCGCAGGTAGATGCCGTTGCGGGGGCCTTCGCGGTGAACGTGTTGTTCGCCCGTTTCGGACGCTCTTGCGGCGAAGTGTGGCCTCCCTTCGCGCGAGCCGGATCCGATCCGGTCAGTAGCCGGCCGGCAAGGGCTTGAAATCGAGGTTGTTGCCGCACCGGTATTTGCTCATGGCGTACCAGTACTCCGGGAAGAACGTGCTCGTGTGGGTGCGAGGGCCGAAGATGCCGTCGACCGTGAGCCCGGCGTCGACGTATGTCTTGATCCACTGCTGGACGTTGCGCATCGCCGTCTCTGTCTGCGGGCCGAAGACCGCGTCCACCCGGATGTTCTGGCCGTAGCACAGGTTCAGGGCCTTCTGCAGGACCCGAACCGGCTCCCCCTGGTTTCCCCTGCCCAGGGTGCAGGCATGGTTGCCGGTCGCCACGGCCGGCTCGGGCCGGACGAGTCCGCCGGCCCCGTAGTAGGCCACCTGGGTGCAGCTCGGATAGGTCGCGGCCGACGCCGGCGTCGCCGTGAGGCCGACGGCCAGTCCCAGAGCAAGCGCGGTGGCTGACACAACGGTCGTGCAGCGTCTGACGAAGGTCACGCTACCTCCATGCGAAAAACAACAGTCAACATACGACATACATCGTACAACCGGGCCGGTGTGACGCAAGAGCCCGACGCAAGCGGGCGAACTCGGATGGCGAGCTGCCGGGGCGGCGCGGCGGGGAGGCCACCGCGCCGCCGGGGCGGTCAGATGTGCACGCGGCCCACGAGGTTGACGCGCAGGCCCAGGGCCGCGAACATCGCGGCCTTCACGAGCAGCGCGCGGTCGGCCGCAGCCGCATCCGGGGCGTAGACCAGCTGGACGTGGTTGGCCCTGTGGCGGGCCATGAACTGGTTGCGGGTCACGTCGTGCAACACGACGTGGGCGATCGGCCACTCCGGGGTCGTGGCCTGCTTACGCCGGTCCGTCTCCTCCTCCGGGAGCTCGACCACGGTACCCCGGAAGATGTCCACCTGCAGGACACCCTCGGCGATGAAGACCCGCGACAGCACGACCTCGCCGGGCTTCGACACGCCGTTGATCGTCGCGCCGCCGGCCGGGAAGTACACCGGGCCCTGGCGCAGGCCCTCGGCCCGGTCCCAGCCGCCGAGGTGCGAGCCCGGCACCGAGCCCGAGATCTCGTACACCCAGACGAAGCGGCCCTCGTACTCCTCGCCCCACCGCACGTCGTGCAGCGTGTTGTCGGGCAGCAGACCCATGGCGCGCCAGACCCGGTCGGTGACCAGCGCGTCGACGGCCACGCCCTCGTCCACCTCGTTGAAGTGGGGCAGGGCCCGGCCGGGGAACAGCTCGCGCGCGCCGTCGCGGGAGCGCACCGGCGGTCGGTCGGTCGAGTTGAGCAGGCCCTCGGCCAGGTCGGAGGCCGGCACCAGGTCCTTGAGGCCCTGCTGGTACTGGATGCCGACCGCGTTGAGGCCGAAGTCGTCGCTGATGCGCAGCGCGGCCACGTACATCTTCAGCTGCCAGCGGACCTGCTCCTCGGTGAGCTCGGTCTTCTCGTCGGTGCCGAAGCGGAACCGCATGCCGCGCTCCTCCAGCCAGCGCCGGGCCGCGTCGGCCTCGGCGTCGGGCACGGTGAGCATCTCGGCGTAGAGCGCGGACTGCGACAGCCGCTCCTTGTAGATGCCGGCCTGATTGAGCAGCTCGTCGTCGATGATCGCGTTGTACATGCCCATGCAGCCCTCGTCGAACACGCCGATGATGGCCTTGTCGGCGAGCAGCTGCTCGGCGAGGGCCTCGCCGAGGCGGCGCTCCGGGGTGTCGGGCAGCGGCGGCAGCAGCCGCACGTGCGAGTCGTCGTGGACGATCGTTCCTGACTTCGTCCACTGCCGCAGACCGGCGAGGAACCAGTCGTCGGTGAAGTCGACCGACCAGATCGTGGAGTAGGGCACGCCCATCTTCGTCAGGCCGGCGTTGAGGCCGAGCAGCCCGACGAGGCCGGGCCAGTCGCCGGCGAAGTTGGCGACGGTGAGGATCGGGCCGCGATGGGTGCGCAGACCGGCCAGGACGTGGTGGCTGTACTGCCACACGGCCTCGGCGACGACGAGCGGCGCGTCGGGCGGGATGCGCTTGAACACCTCCAGACCCATCCGCTGGCTGTCGATGAAGCCCTCGTGCAGGCGCACGACCGACCAGCCGAGCTCGGCGAGGGCGGCGGTGACAGCCGCCTCCATGGCGACCTGGGTGGGCCAGCCGGCGGCGTTGGCCGACTCGCGCAGGTCGCCGGAGGCGATGAGGTACGCGGTGCGCGGCCCCGCCGCCGGGCCGGGACGGGGAGCGAACTGTTGGTGTTGATTAGCGTTAGCGCTGATGAGTTGGCTAGTGTATTCGACCCCACGTCGGCGTTACGAGGCTGGGGCGCTGCCCGTTCCCACGTATCGGCTCGGTCGATTGTTCATGGTTGGCGAGCCGATGACCGGCGCGTTGGCTGTTCCCGGGCAGGTCGTGTGTACGCCTGGGCGTCGTCGGTCGATCAGTAATCGGATCTGGACCGGCGGGTCGCCCGGGTCACCGTCTGGGAAACCGGCAACGTTTGGCCGTATCGCGGGTGGTGACCGAGGTCGGTTCGGCGCTGAACGGGCACCGGAAGAGGTCTATCGCCCTGCTGTGAGTCCCTGCCGTGTCGACAATCGTGGCTGAGCACCGTGACCGGTTCGGCTGGTTCGGTGGCGAGTACGTTGCAGCGGCACTGGCCGCGCAGGGCCGCCGGCTCCTGGTGGTTGACCCGGCCGAGGTCCGCGACGACCTGGTCCGCGACGTCACCGAGATCCTGACCTCGCTGTGGGCCGGGCCGTACGGCCCGCCGGGCAGAACGGTGCCCGCCGGGCGATCGACGCTGTTATCCGGTACCGTCCCGGCGTGAAGACGATCCAGGCGTACCGGTTCGCGCTGGACCTCACCCCGACCCAGGAGCGGGCAGTGCTCGCCCACGCCGGGGCGGCGCGGGTCGCGCACAACTGGGCGCTGGCCAGGGTGAAGGCGGTGATGGACCAGCGGGCCGCCGAGCGTTCCTATGGCGTCGCCGACAACCAACTCACGCCGTCGCTGTCATGGTCGCTGCCCGCGCTGCGGAAGGCATGGAACGCGGCGAAGGCGGAGGTCGCCCCGTGGTGGGCGGAGTGCTCGAAGGAAGCGTTCAACACCGGCCTTGACGCGCTCGCCCGCGGCCTGAAGAACTGGGCCGACTCCAGGACCGGGAAGCGCGCCGGACGTCCGGTCGGCTTCCCGCGGTTCAAGTCCCGCCGCCGCACCACCCCATCGGTGCGGTTCACCACCGGGACAATCCGGGTCGAGACCGGCCGCATGCACGTCGTGCTGCCCCGGCTGGGCCGGTTGAAGTTGCACGAGTCTGCCCGCAAGCTCGCCCGCCGACTCGACAACGGCACCGCCCGGATCATGTCCGCCACGGTGCGCCGCGACGGCGGACGCTGGCACGTCGCCTTCTGCGTGGAGGTCGAGCGCGCCGTCCGGACCCCGGCACGACAGAACAGCACAGTCGGTGTCGACGTCGGCATCAAGCACCTCGCCGTCCTGTCCAGCGGTGAACTGGTCGGCAATCCGCGCCACCTGAGCGCCGCACGCCTCAGGCTGCGCGCATTGGGCCGGGCACTGTCCCGCAAGGCTGGCCCGGACCGGCGGACCGGGCAACGGCCGTCGAACCGGTGGCATCGTGCCGCCGACCGGCTCGGCCGGGCGCACGCCAGGGTGGCGAACCTACGCCGCGACGGCCTGCACAAGCTCACCACCCGGCTCGCGACTGAGTACGGCACGGTCGTGGTCGAAGACCTCAACGTGTTCGGCATGCTCGCCAACCGAGGCCTGGCCAGGCACATCGCCGATGCCGGGTTTACGGAGATCCGCCGCCAGTTGGCATATAAGACCTCTTGGAACGGCGGCCGACTGATCGTGGCCGATCGCTGGTACCCGTCGTCGAAGACCTGCTCGGGCTGTGGTGCGGTGAAAGCCAAGCTGGCCCTATCCGAGCGCGAATACCACTGCGAGGCGTGCGGCCTGGTCCTGGACCGTGACCGCAACGCCGCCGAGAATCTGGCCGCGCACGCGGCCCAGTACGACACCGCCGGGAGTGGCCCGGTGGCAGCACGTGGAGCCGACCGGAAGACCCGCATACGCGGGCAGGTGGCCGTGAAGCGTGAACCCGGCACGACATCAGTCGGTCAGACCGGGACCGTCCCACCGCAAGGCAGGGCTACCAACCGTGTGCACACTCAAGCGCACTGAAAGGTAACGGAACGCGTAGGCGATGGTCGTCGACACGCCTTTCTTGGAAGTCGCCGGCCGCGGGCGGCGAAGCCCGCGGCCGGCTGAGGTTCAGTGGTCTGCGGTGACCGTCAGCGGCGCGCTCGCGGTGGTGCCGGCGGCGTTGACGAACTCGACGACGTACGTGGAGGTGCCGGGCGCCCGCCCGGTCACGTCGAGCACCGCCGCCTGCGCCCCGGGCGTGGCCGCGGTCAGCGGGCCCTCGGCCACGACGGCGCCGTTCTCCAGGAAGCGGTAGGCGGTCGCGTTCGTGCCCCACCACAGGTTGGCGGTGACGCGGTACGTGCCGTCCCGGTCGACGTTGTCGTGGCTGAGCACCGGTGTGCCCGGCGCCGCCTGGGTGACCGTCACCGTGACCGGCGCGGTCGCCGTGACGCCCCGGGTGTTGAGCAGTTCGGCGGTGTAGACGTAGGTGCCGTTGCCGCGGCCGGTGACCGGCACGGCGGCCGACTGCGGGCCGACGCCGCCGTAGGTGAGCTGCCGTGTGGCGATGAGGGCGCCGTTCTCGTACAGCCGCAGGGCGCTCGCGTTCGCACCCCACCACAGGTTCATGGTGACCGTGTAGTCGCCGTCGAGCAGGCCGGTGTCCCAGCCGTTGTCGTGCGACAGGACGCCCCGGGCCGGGGCGGCGGTCGCGGTGTCCGGGCCGCTGCGCAGCGAGATGTCGGCCAGCGGGACCCGGCTGACCTGGACGTCCTCCTTGTTCGTGCCGTAGCCGACGTAGAGGTGCCCGTTCCACACCACGCTCTTCGGGTAGCTGTACCCGGCGGACTTGAACTGGCCGGTGTACCGCAGCGGCTGCAGGTCCTCGGCGGTGCGCAGGTTGTAGCCGGTGCCGAAGGTCTCGCCGTCGGCGCTGAGCAGGACCGAGAGCGGGTAGCGGTTGCGGGTGCCGGTCGGGTTGCCGACGAGGTAGGCGGTGCCGTCGGGCAGGTTGCCGGCGCTCTGCTTGGTGCGGGAGTCGGGCACGTTGGTGAGCACGGAGCTCGACCAGGTCACGCCGTTGTCGGTGCTCACCGCGGCCAGCTTGCGGAACGTGCCGCCGCCCTGGTCGCGGAAGACCATCACGATCGAGCCGTCGGCGCGGCGGTACCAGCTCGGCTCGAGCTCGCGGCCCATGCCGGAGTTGTTCGGCTGGTTGGTGAACTGCCCCTGGGTCCAGCCGGACACGCCGAGCGGGTCGTCGGTGTAGTAGGGCTTGACGAACAGGCCGGGCTGCACGTGGAAGGCGGTGAGGACCCGGCCGCCCGGCAGCGCCTTTGGGTCCTGCTCGATGATGCCGTTGACGGGCTGCCCGTCGGCGCCCATGACCCGCTGCGGGGCGCTCCAGTGGACGCCGTCGGTGCTCGTGACGTACTCGGCGTAGCCGCCGCGCGGGGTGAGCCCGGCCGGCCAGACGTTGAGGTACGCGACGAGGGTCTGCCCGTCGGTCCACCAGCCGCCGCTGGAGGTGTAGCCGTCGGTGCGGGGCGCGGTCAGCGGGATCGGCGCCGACCAGGCGACGCCGTCGTCGCTGACGGCGTAGGTGACGATCGTGTCGGGCGCGTCCTCGTCGCGGGCCGAGCTCTGCCACTGGGCGTAGAGGCGGTGCTTGAACGGGATGAGGACGACGCCGTGGTTGTACTTCAGGTCGGTGTCGCCGGGCGCGAAGATCGTCGCGGTCTGCGCGTTCGCGGCGCGGGGCAGGCCGACCGCGACCGGGTCTGCGGTGTTGACGAGCCCGTCGGCGGCGCGCAGCGGCGGCGCGTCGGCCGCGGTGGCCGGGGCGATGGGCAGCGCGGTGGCGGACAGGACGGTCAGGGTGGCGATGACTGAACGTAACGCTGTGCGGTGCATGGACAGCTCCGTCTGCTCAGCGTCCAGCGCCGGCACCGTCCACACAGGACGGCCCGGGCCGGTACGAGGTATTCAGTGGAAGCGGGGCAACGCGCGGGCGAGGCGCCGCAGCGCCTCCGGGTCGGGCTCCGGGATCGGCATGCGTGACCGGCCGACCGGCCGGCCGGCGATGCGGTGCACGGCGCGCATCCGCGTCGGCTCGCCGAGGATCGCGGCGACGGCCTCGTCGACGTCCTCCTGCAGCCGGGTCACCGCGGCGGTGTCCGCGTGCTGCAGCGCGGTCCGCATCGCGACGAACGGCTTGGCGAACGCGGACGCCACCCCCGAGACGACCCCGTCGGCGCCGGCGGCGACGGCCGCGGCGAACTCGCGGTCGCTGCCGGTGTAGATGCGGAAATCCGCGGGGAGGTGGGCCCGGAACTCGGCGATCCGGTCGAGCGACTCGCCGCTCACCTTCACCCCGACGACGTTCGGGAGGCCGGCGAGCTGCCGCAGCAGCTCCTCGTCCACCCGCACGCCCGTGCGTGCCTCGAACAGATAGACGTAGACGTCGAGCCCGTCGGCCTCGGTGCTCGCGTCCCGGAAGAACGCGAACACCTCGGCCGGCGGGGTGGGCAGGTAGAAGGGGGTCAGGATGGCGATCTCGCGGGCCCCGGCGGCCCGAGCGCCCGCGATGAGCTGCGCGACCTCGTACAGGCTGGCCGCGCCGACGTGCACGATCACCCGGATGTCGCGCAGGACCTCGACGGCGAGCGCCGCGACGGTGTTGCGTTCGGGGATCGACAGCGCCGGGAACTCGCCGGTGGTGCCGAGCACGAGTGCGCCTTGGACGCCGGACTCCGCGACGTACTGCAGGATCGCGCGGGTGCCGGCGAGGTCCAGCGCACCGTCGTCCTGGAACGACACGGGGACGGCGGTGATGACCTCATGGGACAGTTTGGGCATGTGTCTCTCGCGATGGTGTCGGGCGTGACGGGCGGGCAGGACGGCCGGGTGCGGGCATCCGCACCCGGGTGTCGAAGGTGTGAGCCGGGCGGCTAGGCGCCGTACGCCTCGTCCATGGACTTCAGTACCTGCTCGGCCGTTGCCTGGCCGGAGAACATCTGCTGGATGCCCTTGAGGTGGGCCGCCTGGACCTTCGCGTTGGGCCAGCTCTGGTCGGGGAACGGCGCGGTGGCCCCGGAGGCGATGATGTCGGCCGCCGCCTGCACGACCGGCGTGGCGGTGATCGTCGCGCCCTTGATGGCGGGGATGCCCGGCGCCGCCTTGAACCAGGTGGTGATGGCGTCGGCGGAGGCCAGCCAGTCGACGAAGTCGAACGCGTTGGCCTTGTTCTTGGCCTGCTCGTTGACCGCGAAGCTCACGCCGATGCCGCGCGGGATCGGGTTCTTGCCGGAGTCGCCGCCCGGCAGCGGGAAGAAGCCGAACTTCGTGCCGGCCGGGGCGGTCGACGCGATCTGCGGGTACGACGCGAGGACCTGCACGACGCCGACGGCGGCGCCGGTGTTGAGGAGGTTGTAGGAGGCGTTCACGTCGGTGCCGAGCGGCTGGGCGTTGAAGCAGCCGGCCTTGTCCATCTCGAGGTACTTGTCGAACGCGTCCTTCCAGCCCGATCCGGCGAACTTCGCCTTCTTCGCCTCCAGCTGGTCGTCGAAGTCGGGCGTCTTGCCGTAGACGGTCGACGCGACGAACGCGTAGGGGATCATCTGGGTCACCCAGTCGGTCTGGATGCCCAGGGCGAACGCGACCTTGCCCTTGGCCTTCACGTCCTTGCAGTACTGCAGCAGCTCGGTGTAGGTGGTCGGCACCTTCAGGCCCAGGCCCTCGAGGGTGGCGACGTTGTAGATGGTGCCGACGGCGTCGAGCTTCGACGGCAGGCCGTAGGTCTTGCCCTTCACCTTGAGCGTCTCGGCGGTGCCCGGCTCGACGCTGCCGACCCAGGAGCGGTCCGAGAGGTCGGCGAGGTAGCCGGCCTTCTGGAGGATGTCGATCGCGCCGGGGTTGCCGGAGCCGGCCCAGACGGTGAACACGTCGGGCGCGGTGCCCGACGAGAGCTGGGTGCGGATCGTGGTCTGGTACTGCGCGGTGTCGGCGACGGTGAGGTTGACGTCGAGGCCGGTCTTCGCCTTGTAGGCCGCGATCACGGCCTCCATCGGCGCCTTGTTGTTCGACGTCGTGGCGATGGTCAGCGCGTTGGTCTTCTCGGTGGCCGACGGCGACGGGTCGGACCCGCCGCACGCGGTCAACGCGAGGGCCAGCCCGACGGCGCCGGCGATGGCGGCGACGGCTTTCCGGTGGTCCATGCTGGGTATACTCCGATGTCAGGAAGGGGGCGGGGTGCCCCGGGCGGTTCAGTGAGTCGGCGTCGCAGCGGGAACTCCGGCCGGAATCCGGAAGCGGTAACTTCCGGGTTCCACTCGCAGTAGGGTGTGTTCCCGCTGTTGTGCCAGCAGAGAGATTCCTTCCGAACGGGTTGCGGTCTCGCCTCCTTCCCTGATGGCGTCCGAGGGCGCGGGAAGGACGGCCTCGGCGGGTTCCCCCGGCGGGATGCGCACGGTCCACTCCAGTTCGGCGCCGTCGCGGCGCCAGGAGCTCTCGATGCGCCCCCGCGGTGTCTCGATCGCCCCTGCGGCCCGGTCCAGTGCCGGGTCGAGGTTCGGGGCGAGGCGGATGTGCCGGTAGCCGGCGGAGTCCGGCGCCTGGGTGATGCCCAGGACGCCGGTGTAGAGCCACTCGCCGACGGCGCCGAGCGAGTAGTGGTTGAAGCTGTTCATCCGCGGTGACTGGAAGCCGCGCTCGGGCGTCCAGCCGTCCCACCGCTCCCAGATCGTCGTCGCGCCGTTGCGGATCGAGAACAGCCAGGACGGGTAGCGGTCGTCGGTGACGAGCGCGTAGGCCAGGTCGGCGCGGCCGATCGCGGTGAGGACCGGGCAGAGCAGGCCGACGGTGACGAACCCGGTGGTGAGTGACACCCCGCGCCGCTCGATCGCCTCGACGAGCCGCGCGCCGACTCGCTCCCGCTCCTCCTCCGCGCACAGCCCGAACGCCAGGGTCAGCAGGTAGGCGCCCTGGGTGTCGCCGTGCACGCGCCCGTCGCCGCCGACGAACTCCTCGCGGTACACGTGCCGGATCCGCTCGAACAGTGCGGTCAGCTCGGCCGCCTCCGCGCTGCGGCCGAGCACGGTCAGGGTGCGGGCGGTCAGGTCGGTGCTGTGCGCGAAGTACGCCGTCGCCAGGAGGTCCTTCGGCGTCTCCTCGCCCAGTTGCAGCCAGTCGCCGTAGTTGTTGCCGACCCGCTCGCGCCAGACGAGGCCCGGGTTGTGGCGCTCGACGTGGCGCACCCAGCGGACCATCGAGTCGGCCGCCTCGCGCAGCACCTGCGGGTCGCCGGTCGCGCGGTAGACGTGCCACGGGACCGTCACCCCGCCGTCGCCCCACGCGGGTGCGCCCTCGCGCCGGTGGACGAGCTGCGGTGCGATGTCGGGGAACGCGCCGCCGGCGGTCTGGGCGCCGCGCACGTCGACGAGCCACCGCCGCAGCAGCGGGGCCACGTCGGCGAACAGCAGCGCGGTCGGGGCGAAGACCTGGGCGTCGGCGAGCCAGCCGAGGCGCTCGTCGCGCTGCGGGCAGTCGGTCGGGATCGACACGAAGTTGCCGCGCAGGCTCCAGGCGATGTTCGACGCGAGCGCGTTGAGGTCGGCGCTCGACGTCTCGAAGACGCTGTCGCGGTCGAAGTCGTTGTGCAGCACGACCGCCTCGACGTCCGTCTCGGACAGTTCGCCGGTCAGCCCGGCGACCTCGGCGAAGCGGAACCCGTGCAGGGTGAAGCGCGGCTCGAAGACCTGCACCGGCGAGCCGTCGGTCCAGAACACGTCGACCGGTTCGGCCGTGCGGAGGTTCGCGGTGTACAGCTCGCCGCGCTCGTCGAGGACCTCGGCGTGGGTGAGCTGCACGCGGGTGCCCGCGGGCTGGCCGCGCAGGGTGAGCGCGACCCGGCCGACGAGGTTCTGCCCGAAGTCGACGATGTGCTGTTGCGGGGCGTGTTCGGTCACCCGGACGGCCGGAACGCGCTGGGTCGCGCGGACCGCCGGGTCGGTCTCGGGGACGAGCAGCGAGGTGTCCCGGGAGACCACGACCGCGTCCGACCATTCGTCCCGGTCGTGGCCGGGCAGCTGCCAGCCCGGGTCGGCCCGGCGGGAGTCCTCGTACTGGCCCATGAGCAGGTCGGCGTAGAGGATGTCGCTCGGCGCCTCCCGCCATCCGTCGCCGCTGACGACCGAGCGCCGGGAGCCGTCCGCCCCGTCGGCGACGAGCTGGACGAGCAGGGCCGGCTCGGTGCCGTAGTGCTGGGCCTGGTGGCGCCGGTCGGTGCCGATGAAGCCGGTGTACCAGCCGTCGCCGAGCAGGGCCGCGACCGTGTTGCGGCCGGGGCGCAGCAGGTCCGTTACGTCGTAGGTCTGGTAGGTGATGCGCTGCCGGTACTCGGTCCAGCCTGGGACCAGTTCGTCGCGGCCCGCCTTCACGCCGTTGACGTAGAGGCGGTAGACGCCCTGGGCGGAGGTGTGCACCCGGGCCGCCGCCGGCGCCTGGGGGAGGTCGAACTCGTGGACGAAGCGGCGCACGGGCTGCAGCTTGTTCACCGTGTAGCTGATGTCGGTGTCCTGTGGCGGGGTGGCGACCTGGCGGTACACCGGGTTGCGGCCGATCCAGGCGGCCCGCCACTCGTCGGGGTGCACGACGCCGGTGCCGAACCGCGACCGGGCCGTGGTGCGGGCGCCGGTCTCGTCGGTGACCTCCAGCTCCCACTCGTAGTCCGCGGACGACACCAGCGGCGCCCCGTCGTACCGCGCGCCGACCGTGAGCGTCTCGTCGACGTCGCCGGAGTCCCAGACGGTCGCCGAGCGGTGGCGCACGCGGATGCGGTACGAGCGCTGGCGCGCACCCCGGCGGTCGCTGTCCAGCCGCCAGGTGAAGCCGGGCGCGGCCACGATCCCGAGGGGCTCGTGCTGCCCGTCGGTGCGCAGCGCGTACGGACGTAGCCCGCTCATCCCTTCAGCCCTCCGGCGAAGCCGCGGATGATCTGGCGCTGCATGAGGAAGTAGACGGCGAGCACCGGCAGCACGCTGATGACGAGCCCGGCGAACACGATCGGCCAGTCGGAGACGAACTGCCCCACGAACGCGTACAGCGCGACGGTGACGGTCTGCTGCGGCGTGCCGCTGAGGTACAGCAGCGGTACCAGGAAGTCGTTCCACACCGTGATGGCGTTGAGGATCACCACTGTCCCCGTCACGGGCCGCAGCAGCGGGAAGACCACGCTGCGGAAGGTGCGCAGGGCGCCGGCGCCGTCGATCGCGGCGGCCTCCTCGAACTCCCGCGGCAGTGCCCGCAGGAAGCCGGTGTACAGGAAGACGGAGAACGGCACCTGCGCGCCGCTGTAGAAGATGACCAGCGACCACAGCGAGCCGAGCAGGCCGAGGTCGCGCATGCTCTGGTACAGCGGGATCAGCGCCACCTGGAACGGCACCAGCATCCCGCCGATCACCAGCCAGAACACCCCCGACGACAGCCGCGACGTGATCCGCGCGAGGGGGTAGGCGGCCGTCGCGGAGATGACCACGATGAGGGCCACGCTGGTGACGGTGACGATCGCGCTGTTGAGCAGCGCGTGGGCCAGCCCGGCCTGCCGCCACGCCGCGACGTAGTTGTCCAGGGTCGGGCTGCCCGGCGGGAGCAGCGGCGAGGAGATGTCGCCGTCGCGGCGCAGCGACAGGTTGATCAGGATGTACAGCGGGAAGGCGAACACGACGGCGACGAGGAACAGCAGGACCTCGCGCAGGAACGTCTTCTTGGTGTACCGGAACATCACTCGCCGCCCTTCCGACCGGCGAGCCGGTACTGCGTCACCGAGAACACCGCGACCGCGGCCGCGAGGACGAGGGCCAGCGCGATGCCGTAGCCGAACTCGTCGAACTGGAACGCCGACTTGTACAGCAGTGTCGACAGCGTCTCCGTCGCGCCGCCGGGGCCGCCGCCGGTCAGGACGAACACCTCGGTGAACATCTTCAGCCCGCCGATGATCGTCAGCATGATGTTGATCGTCGTGGCCGGCGCCAGCAGCGGCCAGGTCACCGACCGGAACCGCCGCCACACTCCGGCGCCGTCGACGGCGGCGGCCTCGTGCAGCTCCTGTGGTACCGACTGGAGACCGGCCAGGTAGATCACCATCGAGTAGCCGGCGTGCTGCCACACCACGACCATGACGACCGAGACCGCGGCCCAGGTCGGGTCGCCGAGCCAGCTCTGGCGCAGCGCGCCGAGCCCGATCGCGCCGAGGCCGCTGTCGACGGCGCCGTCCGGGGTGAGCATGAACTTCCACAGGTACGCCACGACGACCGGGGTGATGACGACGGGCGAGAAGAGCACGACGCGCAGGAAGTTGCGCGACTTGAGACCGTTGTTGACGCCCAGTGCGAGCAGCAGCCCGACGCCGTTCTGCAGGATCGTGATCGCGAACGCGAAGATGAGCGTCATCTTGACCGCGTTGAGCGAGCTCTCCGACGTGAAGATGCGCTCGAAGTTGTCGAGGCCGACGTACTCGTACGTCCTGGACAGCCCGTCCCAGTCGGTGAAGGCGAGCTGGCCGCCCCTGATCGTCGGCACGACGACCGCGAAGCCGTAGAACGCGAGGGCCGGCAGGGTGAACCAGATCAGGTGGTTGAATCGTTTTTGTCGTTTCGTCGCCCGAGCGGGCGCGTCGGCGACCGGTGGCGGCTCGGTCGCGACGGCCGTCATGACGCCCGCCTGCTGTGGATCAGCCCGGCCTCGACCATGGCGTGGGCCATGCGCTCGCGGGCGCCGCGCAGGTGCTCGCGCATCTCGGCGGCGAGCGGGCCGGGCTCGCCGGCGACGATGAGGTCCAGTAGCAGGCCGTGGTCGTTGGCCGACGGGTGCAGGTCGCGGTCCTCCTCGACGGTGAGCTGCATGAGGCTCGCGAACACCGGCTCGTAGTCGGCCCACACGCCGGTCAGCCGCCGGTTGCCGCCCATCTGGTACAGCAGCGCGTGGAAGCGCAGGTCGGCCCGTGCGAAGTCGGCGGCGTTCGAGCGGTCGGCCGCGTCGATCATCGCCTTGACGATGTCCCGCCCGGCCTTCATCTGCTCCGGCGTCGCCGCCTCGATCGCCCTGGTCACGGCCACGACCTCGATCGCCTCGCGCAGCTCGTAGAGGTCCTCGATGTCGCGCTGGCTGAGCCCGACGACGAAGTACCCCCGCCGGCGCGACTCGACCAGGCCCTGCGACTCCAGCTGCCGCAGCGCGTCACGCACGGGACCGCGGCTGACGTCGTACTGCGCGGCGAGCGCGTCCTCGACGAGATGCGTTCCCGGCTGGACCGCCCGCCGCACGATCTGGTCGCGCATGACCTCAGCGAGCTGGTCGCCCAGCGCCGGCGCCCGGGTCGGCCGGTTCGACGTGACCACTCTGAAACCTCCCGTTTACCGTTAACGATTGACAGTAAACCGATGACGATGAGTACCGTCAAGGGCCTTGTGCGGCCATCGCGCGCTGCGTATGGTGTCGAGCCTGCCGTCCACCCGGTCGCGGCCCGCCCGCGCTCCCGTGATCCGCCACCACCGCTGCCGGACGGCGCGTTTGCGATGATTTCCCTCATCGAGTCGGTGGCCGTTCTGAATGCACCGGGGGGCATCATCGTGGAGGTGGCGTTCGACGCCGAGCTGTGGGTGTGGGATGCGCGGCGCGACGAGAGCTGGACGTTCGTGAGCCTGCCGGTCGAGGCCTCGGAGGAGATCCGCGACCGGGCGGGCGGGCTGCGCCGCGGGTTCGGCTCGCTGCGGGTGCGGGTGTCGCTCGGCGGCAGCACCTGGTCGACCTCGATCTTCCCGGACAGTGCCCGGGGCGCCTACGTCCTGCCGATCAAGCGGGCCATCCGCAAGGCCGAGTCCCTCGCCCCGGGCGACGTCGCGTCCGTCACCGTCGAGTTGGTGGACCTGTGACCGGGGACGGGCTCGTCGTCCGGTACACCTTGAGCGACTTCCACGGCACGGAGTCCGAGCGGGCCGCGGTCTACGCGTTGCAGGAGCGGCTCGCGGCGGCGCTCGACGGGGTGGGGGAGTTCGGCGGCAACGAGTTCGGCGGGGGAGAGGTCGCGCTCTTCCTGTACGGGCCGGACGCCGACCGGGTCTACGCCGCCGTTTCGGGGCTGCTGCGCGAGCTGCCCTACCGGCCGGCGCGGGTGCGGCTGCGGTACGGCGACCCGTACGACGAGGTCTACCGGGAGGCCGACCTCGACGCCGACCTGCCGCCGGAGCGTCCCCCGGCCCGGCGGTGGATCCGGGCCGCCGAGGGCGACGTGTTCCGCGTCCCGGTCGACGGATCGCGGTCCGCTCTCGGGCAGGTGGTCGCGAAGTCCGGCCACGCGGTCCTGGTCGTGATCTTCGACGGGCCCGACATGCTCCTCATGGCGCTCACCTTCGACGACTGCCTCGCCGACGGCGAGTGGCCGATCGTCGAGCGCCGGGCCGTCCCCGACGACGTGCCGTGGCCGGTGTTCAAGATGAGCGTCACCTCGATGGGGACGTTCGTCGAGGACCACTTCGGCAACTGGCTCCGTGAGGCGACCCCGGAGGAGCGGCGGACGCTGCGGTCGCGCTCCCAGTGCTCGCCGGGGACGGTGACGGACGCGGTCCGGGCGGCGTTCGGCGTGGGGGAGTGGCTGGATCGGTACGACTACTTCATCGTCGACCACCACCAGACCGTCGCCCGGATCATCGGGTCCTGAGGCGGGCTGTAAATCACGCAGCGCAGGCGCGGCGTGTACCGGTAGCGCGGCTCAGGTCGGCAGCAGGTAAGGTTCGGCGGGGGCCGGAAGTTCATCGCCGACAATTGGCGACGAACGGGCTTCGCTATCAGGAGGAAAGTGTGGCTAGCGGTACTGTCAAGTGGTTCAACTCCGAAAAGGGCTTCGGCTTCATCCAGCAGGACGACGGCGGCCCGGACGTCTTCGTTCACTACTCCGCCATCGCCAGTAGTGGATACCGTGAGCTTACGGAAGGCCAGAAGGTTGAGTACGAGGTGACCCAGGGCCAGAAGGGTCCCCAGGCGGAGAACGTCCGCAGCCGCTGACTCAGTCGTGGCAAGAAACCGGAGCGCCGCATGCCCAGCATGCGGCGCTCCGGCGTTCCGGTGGCTGGGGTGCGGAGAACGAAACGCTGCCTCGGCGGGGCCGGCCGCAGCGCGGCCGGCCCCGATCCCCCCGGCTGGTCGTCCCCAAGCGCGGCCAGCCTCGCAGCCGCCGCTCTCAGGACGCTCTTCGCCGGCTACGCCGCCGGCTCGTGGGAGCCGCCCCGCAGGTGGGTGATCACGCCGAGCCGGGCTAGGTCGTGGCCTCGGTGCGCAACGGGTAGGGGGAGATCACGTCGAGGTAGGGGGACGGGTCGGCGTCCCAGTCCATGGCCCGGATCTGGGCCGCGGTGCGCCGCCCGCTCAGGGTCCGGAACAGCTCCAGCGGCGCACCCCGCAGGCTGATCGCCGGTTCGCCGGCGCCGAGCACGGCCGCGGTCCGGCCGTCGTCGAGCCGCAGCGCCGGAAGCCCCATGGCGGTCAGCCGCTGCCCGAGCCACTGCCGGTACACCCAGACGGCCAGGCGGACCACCGGGGCGTCGGCGTCGCCGGGGCAGCCGAGCGCCTCGTACAGGTCGAACAGGTGCACGCCGAGGTCGGCGGCGGGCGCGCTCAGCATCCAGTCCGGGGCGCCGCCGGTGAACCCGTCGCCGCGCCGCAGCGCGGTCTCCAGGGCACCGCCGTGCCGGTCCCACTCCCGCAGCAGCGCGGCGACGTCGTGCGAGCGGCGGGCGTCGACCTGTCCGGCGGTCCAGCGCTCCCGGGCGGCGGCCAGGTCCGGCCGGTGCCAGGCGGCGGCCGCTCCGGCGAAGAACCCGTCGCCGGAGGCGGTGTCGGCGGCGACGCCGACGAGGTGGGCGAGCAGGTCCCGTACGGTCCAGGCAGGGCAGGACGGCACGGGCGTGGTCAGGTGCCGCTCGTCGAGCTCGGCGACGAGGGTGCTCACCCGCCGCCGGCCGTCCTGGTACGCCGAGGCGGCCCGCCAGCGGTGCATGCGCTCGGGGGTGTGCACGTCGGAGGGGCGCAGCCGGGTGGTGAAGATGTCGCGCCACTGCTGGGCGGCGGCCGGGTCGGCGGCCAGGCCCGCGTAGACCGCCTCGGCGTTGGTGGGGGCGCCGGCCCCGGCCAGGCGGTACGACCACTCGTAGTGCTCGCCGGCCCGGTCGTCGCGCCACTGCTGGTACCCGGCGAGGCTGCCGTGCGTGGTGACCGCCTCGCCGACGTAGTGCGCGTGCTCGACGGCGTCACCGATGCCCTGGGCGGTCACCGGGTGCTTGAAGTGACCGGCGTCGCCGAGCAGGGCCCAGCCGGGCCCGGTGGCCTGGCGGAAGTAGCCGCGCAGCATCGTCTCCGGTACCACGGTCAGCGACGAGATGCGCTCCGCGTGCTCCAGCAGCCGGGGATTGAGCGTCGCGGGGAAACGGCGCAGGCCCTCGGCGTAGCGCCGTTCCCGCTGCGCGGGCGTGCCCCGGGTCAGCTGCGGGCCACCGGCCAGGCACAGCAGGTGGACGTCGTCCTCGCAGGGCGTCGACATGAGCATCAGCGACTCGTGGGCGTCGATGCGGGTCGCGTCGGCGGCGGGCAGGCCGCGCCAGTACGCGAACAGGAACGACTGCTCGCCGCGCAGCTGCCGCCCGTTGCGCAGGCCGAGCCGCCGGGCGATCGTGGAGGTCCGGCCGTCGGCGGCGAAGACCCACCGCGCGGTCACCGGCTCGCCGTCGTCCAGCACGACGCCGCGGACCGGGTCGGCGGCGGTCCCGGTGCCGATGAGGTCGCGCACCGACCGGCCGGACCGGACGTTCGCGCCGGCCGCCACGGCGGTGTCGAGCAGGGCCCGGTCGAGCACGCTGCGGCGCACGCAGCTGTTGCGGTCGAAGCCGCCGACGGGGGTGAACCGGCCCGCGACCTCGTGGCCGAGGACCCGCCAGCTGTACCGCAGCGCCGGGATGTCGTGCTCGGCGCGCAGCCGGGCCAGCACACCGAGGGCGTCCAGGCGGTGCAGCGTGTGCGGGAACAGCACGTGGGTGGAGACGGTGTCGCTGGGCAACGGGTCCCGGTCGACCAGGAGCACGCGCCGGCCGGCCCGCGCGAGCAGCGTCGCCAGGGTCGCCCCGGCGCAGCGGGCACCAACCACGACAGCGTCGACATCCATGGGCCCAGTCTGGTACCGCGGCGTGCAAATTCTGTGGGGATCCCGGTGCGACAATGCGTGCCATGGCGCCCGACTTCCGCATCCTGGGCCCGGTCGAGGTCGTGCGGGACGACCAGCCGGTCCACGTCGGCGGGCCCAAGGTCCGGGCGCTGCTGGGTGTCCTGCTGCTGCGCGCGGGCGAGACCGTCACGGCCGACGAGCTCATCGACGCGCTGTGGGACGGCCGGGCCGGCTCGACCGCGCGGGCCACGCTGCGCTCGCACGTCGCCGACCTGCGGCGGGCGCTGACCCGGGCCGGGGCGGCCGAGGCGCTGCAGACCCGGCCGCGGGGTTATGCGTTGTGCCCGGATCCCGACCAGGTCGACCTGGTCCGGTTCGAGCGGCTGGTCGGCGAGGGCCGGGCGGCGCTGGGTGAGCGGCGTGCCGCCGACGCGGCCCGGCTGCTGCGGGCGGCGCTGGCGCTGTGGCGCGGTCCGTTGCTGGCCGGCACCGACCGTCCGGCGTCCGCCGACGCCGAGGCCGCCAGGCTGGAGCAGCTGCGGCTGACCGCGCTGGAGGGCCGGGTCGAGGCCGACCTGGCCTGCGGCGAGCCCGCCTCCGTCGTCGGGGAGCTGGAACAGCTGGTCAGCACGTACCCGTACCGCGAACACCTCAGTGGTCTGCTCATGCGCGCCCTGTACCGGTCCGGTCGGCAGGCGGAGGCGCTCGAGGTGTTCCGCGACCTGCGGCGGCGGCTGGACGACGAACTGGGCGTGGCGCCGGGCCCGGCGCTGCGTGACCTGGAGCTGGCGATCCTGCGGCAGGACCCGGCGCTGACACCTGCGCCGCCGGTGGCGCCGGCTCCGGTTGAGATCCCGTCGGCGTTGCTGGATCTGGTGCAGCGCACCCCGTTCGTGGCCCGCAGCGGCGACCTGGCCCTGCTGCGCGAAGCGTGGGCGGACGTCAGCGCCGGCCGGCGCCGGGTCGTGCTGGTCTCCGGGGAGGCCGGCGTCGGCAAGACCCGGCTGGTCGCACAGTTCGCCGGCCAGGTGGCGCCGCGGGTCCACCTGCTCGTCGGCCGCTGCGACCAGACCTCGCTGGTGGCCTACCAGCCGATCGTCGAGGCGCTGCGCACCAGCCGGGCGGCCACCGCCGCCGTGGCGGCCGGGCCCGGTGCGCAGCGGGCGTACCTGACCAGGCTGCTCGGCGGCGACGACCCGGCGCCGGTCGCGCCGGGCGCCACCAGCGTCTTCGCGTTGTTCGAGGCGGTCGTGTGGGTGCTGGCGGACCTGGCGGCGACGGCTCCGGTGCTGCTGGTGGTGGAGGACCTGGAGCGCTGCGACCCGGCCGGCTCGATGCTGCTGCAGCATCTGATCCGCGCGTTGCCCGGGCGGGTACAGCTGGTGCTGACCTACCGGGACCCGCCGGGCAGCCGCCATCCGCCGCTGCGGGACCTGCTGGTCGCGGTCGAACGTCAGGGTGGCTGTGACCGGATCCCGCTGGAGCGGTTCGACGAGGCCGAGGTCGCGGCGCTGCTCACCGCGACCACCGGGGCCGAGCCGCCCGGGCCGGTCGTCCGCGCACTGTGGCAGCACACCGGCGGCAACCCGTTCTTCGCGACCGAGATGATGCGGTACCTGGGCGACGGCGCGGGACTCGCCGAGTTCCGCCCGGAGGTGCCGACCGGCGTGCGCGACGTGCTGCGCCACCGGGTCGCGGACCTGCGCGAGGAGACCCGCCAGCTGCTCGCGTGCGCGGCCGTCGTCGGCGGCGAGGTGGAGTTCCCGCTGCTGGAGGCGGCCATGCAGACCGACGGGGACGCGCTGCTGGACGCGCTCGACGAGGCGGTACGCACCGGCCTGCTGGTCGAGGTGGGCGGGTCCTGGTCGGCGGCGTACATGTTCCCGCACGCCCTGGTCCGCGACGCCGTCTACGACGAGATCCCGACGATCCGCCGGCAGCGCCTGCACCTGCGCGTCGCGCGGGCGCTGCAGGCGGGCGACGGGCCGCCGGCCGCCCGCCTGTCCGCCGCGGCGGTGCACCTGCGCGCCGCCGGTCCGTTCGCCGACCGCGCCGAGGCCGTGGACTGCAGCATCCGCGCGGCCGAGGCGGCCCGGGACCTGTACGCCTGGGAGGAGGCGGCCACCCACGCCGAGGCCGCGCTCGCCCGCCTCGACGACACCGGCGCACCGACCGGGCGCCGGGCCGGCATCGCGGAGCTGGCCGGCGCGCTGCGCTGGGTCGCCAGCACGGACCTGCACCGCGCGGTCGGCCACTTCGAGGGCGCGCTGGCCGACTACCGCCGCCTCGGCGACGAGCGGTCCGTCGGGCGGGTGCTGGGCCGGCTCGGCGTGGCCCTGACCACCCACCCGGCGGTCATGGACATTCCCCGCGCCCTGGAGTGCCTGTCCGCCGCCGAGTCCCGCCGGCCCAGCGGCATCGCAGCCTGGCACGTCCACAACGGCATCGCCAGCGCCTGCCTGTTCGGGCTGCGCACCGCACAGCTCGGCGAGGCCGCCGAGCGCGCCGGGCGGATCGCGACCCGGGCGGGACGCCGGGACCTGCGTGCCTGGAGCCGGTCCGCCGAGGGTTACTTCCGCTTCTACCGCGGTGAGCTGGCCGCGGCCCGCCGGCTGCAGGAGGCGGCCTGGCAGGAGGGGGTGGACCTCGGCGACCCGCATCTGGCCTGGGGCGCGGCCCGGATCCTGGCGTTCCATCACGCCGCGTTCGTGCCCGACCCGGGGGTGGTCGAGCAGTGGTGCGAGCGTGCGCTGGCCCTGCGGCAGCTCGATCCGTTCGTGCGCCAGCGCGCCGACCTGCTCGACCTGCGGGCCCTCGCCTGGGGGCTGGGCGGCGACCCGGCAGCCGCCCGCGACGCGGCCGCGCTGCTCGGCGCCGACGCGGTGGTGCGGCGGTTCCTGCTGCTGTGGGACGGCGACTGGGAGGCGGCGCTGCGGTCGTGGGCGGCCGCCCTGGAGGCCGACTCGGCGGCCGGTGACCTGCTCGACGCGACACTCAACGCGACCTGGACGGCGCACGTGGAGCACCTGCTCGGCCGCGACGCCGACGCCGACGCGAGCCTCCGCCGGGCGCTCGCCTGGAGTCTCGACGGGCCTCAGGTGCCGGCGCAGCTGATGGTGCGGGCCGAGCTCGCCCGCATCCTGGCCCTTTCCGGCGAACCGGATGAGGCCGCCCTGCACCTGGCCGCCTGCGAGGCGATCGTCGCGGCGGGGGAGGACTGGCGCGGGCGGGCCGGGCACGTGGCCCTGGCCCGCGCCGCCGTGGCCGCCGCGCGGGGCGACGCCGCACTGGCCGGGTCCGCATACGCCGAGGCCGTGCAGACCTTCGGCGCTGCCCGCCTGCCCTGGCAGCAGGCGCTGGCGCTGCGGGACTGGAGCGGTTGCCCCGCCGCCGCCGAGGTTGAGTCAGCGGGTCGGCGCGCTGCGGAGCTGTACACCCGGATCGGTGCCGGCCGGCGCTGGCTGGACCGCCTTCCAGCAGCCGGCGACACCGGCACCGGCGCGGTGGAGCCGCTGACCGCCCGGGAACGTGAGGTGCTGCGGCTCGTCGCCGCCGGGCTCAACGACCGGGAGATCGCCGACCGGCTGGTGCTCAGCCCGCACACGGTGCACCGGCACGTCGCCAACATCCGCACCAAGCTGGGCCAGCCCTCGCGCGCGGCGGCCGTCGCGTACGCCACCCGCCACCACATCGCATAGGCGGCATGGCCGGAACGGGCCATGCGCCGGCGTGCACCGCAATGGCCGCGCTGAGCGATGCGGGCGGCCACGGCCCGTCCGTACAACGGACGGCATGACTTCAACAGACACCGTGAACTTCGAAGCCCTCAAGGAACGCCAGCGCATCGGCTGGGAGTCCGGCGACTACCCCCGGGTCGGCAACACCCTGCAGATCATGGCCGAGCGGCTGGTCGTGGCCGCCGGTGTGCGGGCCGGCCAGCAGGTGCTCGACGTCGCATGTGGACAGGGCAACGCCGCGCTGGCCGCCGCCCGGCGGTTCGCCGCCGCGACCGGCGTGGACTACGCCACCAACCTGCTCGCCCAGGGCCGCGAGCGGGCCCAGGCCGAGCACCTGCCGGTCACCTTCGTCGAGGGCGACGCCGAGCGGCTGCCCTTCCCGGACGCGTCGTTCGACTCGGTCCTGAGCACCGTGGGCGTCATGTTCGCCCCGGACCAGGCCCAGGCGGCCGCCGAGCTCGTCCGCGTCACCCGCCCCGGCGGCCGGATCGCCCTGGCGAGCTGGACGCCGGACTCGCTCGTGGGGTCGCTGTTCCGGACCATCGCCACGTACGCGCCGCCGCCGGCCGGCGTGCGCTCACCCATGCTGTGGGGCGCTCAGGAGCGGCTCGCCGAACTGTTCGGCGACGCCGTCGAGTGGACGTCGCTGCGCCCGCGGACGTTCGAGTTCTGCTACCACTCCGCGGCGCACTTCGCCGAGTGGTTCCAGCAGCATTACGGCCCGATCACCCGGCTGTCGGCGAGCCTCGACGAGGACACCCGCGCCCGGCTCACCGCCGACCTGACCGCGGTACCCCAGCCGTTCAACCAGGCCGTCGACGGCACGCTCCTCGCGCCGGGCGCGTACCTCGAGGCGATCGGGGTCCGTCGATGAGAATGCTTCGCATGTCGGCCGCGCTGGCGACCGTCGTCGCCGCGACCGTCGTCCTCACGTCACCGGCACAGGCCAGGGTGGTCGAGGTCCGCAACGACTCGTTCACCCTCCACTGCTTCGCCCTCCAGAAGGAGATGGACGCGATCTTCGACCGGGCCTGGCAGAACAAGGCGTTCACCGACGCCGACCTCGCACAGGCCAGAGCGGTCATGAGCCGCTGGCGCCAGAACCCGAACGGCGACTCGTGCGAGCGGACGTTCGGCAGCATCTTCGCCCGGCGCACCGGCGACGGCGGCGAACTGGACTCCCGGGGCAGTGCGTGGCAGGGCTACGCCACCCGGGCCGACGAGGTCGTCCGGGCCGACTTCGACGGCGACGGGCGCGACGACCTGGCGGCGCTCGGCGTCACCTGTTCCGGCCTTCAGTGCCTGCCGGTCGCGTTCTCCAACGGGGACGGCTCGTTCAGCGTCGCCGAGCATCTCGCGACGGGCAGCATCGACCCGGCGCACCCGTACTTCGGCCCGTTCGCGCAGTTCATGTACTGGTCCACCGACCCGTGGCGGGCGCCGGGCACCGCGCCGAACGTCAAGAAGGCCATCGGCGACTTCGACAACGACGGCAAGGACGACATCGCCCTCGTCGGCGGCGCCGGCTGGGGCACCCTGCCGGTGGCGTTCTCGCCCGGGCGGGCCGACGGGTACATCGAGTGGGGAACACACATCACCAACCTGCCGATCGCGGGGTCGTTCGCCGCGTGGGCCGCGGAACCGGGGACCCGGGCGGTCGTGGGCAACTTCGACGGCGTCGGCGGCGACGACATCGCGCTGCTCGGCACGCCGACCTGGACCTCGATCCCGGTCGCGCACTCCAACGGCGACGGCACGTTCACCATTCAGACTCACCAGCCGCAGGCGGCCGGTGACACCAACTGCGCCGTGCCGGCGCCGCGGACCGACGGCTGCCCGCAGTTCCTGACCTGGGCGAGCCCCGTCCATCACCCGCACGTCACGCCGCTCGCGGCCGACTACAACGGCGACGGCAAGGACGACATCGCGCTGGTCGGCGGGGACGGCTGGTCGACGATCCCCGTCGCGTACAGCAACAGCGGCGCGATGAACCAGTACGTCCCGATGGGCTTCACCGTCCGCGACGACGCGAACGCCTGGTTCGCCCAGCGCGCCCGCGACGCAGCGGCGCCGCTCGGCCAGCCCCGGACGGTGCAGACAGTGGCCGGCGACTACAACAACGACGGCACGGCCGACCTGGCCGCATTCAGCACCCACACCGCCTTCGGCGACGACGACTACTGCGTCGCCGGGGCCCGGTCGACCGTGACCGGCATTCATGTACGGAAACACCGGTTCCAGGCGCACTACCAGTGCGGGCCGTCGCTGCTCGCTCTCGCGAGCCTGCTCGGCTTCGCCCCGTACACCACGGTGATCGCCGGCGACTTCAACAACGACGGCCGCACCGACGTGGCCGTCACCGGCGACATGAACTTCGTACCGCTCCTGCTGGGCAACGCTGACGGCAGCTACGACTACGTGGACAAGTACATTCCGTAGGTTGTTTCCGGGCCTTCCCGCATCAGGAACTGTTGGGGAAGGCCCGGCCCAGGAACGCGGCGAGCCGGTCGGCGGCCGTCGCCCCGGCGGGGACCGGCTGGAGGGGGCCGAAGGAGCCGCCCTGGGTGCGGGGCAGGTCGCGGTAGATCTCCTGGACCGTGCCGAGCAGTGCGGTCGCGACGCCGGGGGCGAGGTCGGTGTCCTGGCCGGTCGCGGCGGCGAGGTCCCAGCCGTGGACGAGCAGCTCGATGGTGAGCTGCTCGACGATCCGCCACCCTCTGGCCGGCCCGTACTCCTGGGTCAGCATGCCGGGCCGGCGGAACGCGATGAAGGCCTTGGTCGCCGCCTCGCGAAACGCGCCCACGTGGTCGCCACCGAGGTGGTCCGCGGTGAAGTCGCTGCGGGGGTTGCTCTCCGCGAGGCTGGTCCACATGAGGTTCTCGTAGACGAGGTGGTTCAGCAGTTCCGCGACCGTCCATGCGGCGCAGGGCGTGGGGTCCGTGAACTGTTCCCGGGTGACGGCGGCCACGATCGCGTCCACCTCGGCCACCACCCGCTCGTAGGCCGCCAGGACGTCGGTGCCGGCCTCCTGGGCCGCGTTGGCGATGCTGTCCGCCAGGGCGCCGGGCGTCGGGTTGGCCCGCAGGGCGGTCATCAGCCACTGTCCCTCCCGCGCGATGCTCGCCCGCACCGGCTGTCCGTTGATGATGCACAGCAGCTGCCAGTACCGCTCGGCCCGCGCATCGGCGGCCATCTCCAGCTGTTCGAGCAGCCGCTGCCGCGGATTCTCGTCCGCATCAATGTCGGGTTGCAGGGGCAGCCACGCCTCGACCACTTCGGCGACGACCGGGTCGGCCGCCGGCGAGTCCGCGGGAATACCGCTGTCGATGGCGGCGGCGACCTTCCCCACCCAGAGGTCGGTCAATGCCTCGACGGTCTCCACGTCGTGCTCGTCGTAGGTCGCGGGCGCGTGCGCGGCGGCGTACTCGGCCATGCCCCGGACGGCGTGCCGCAGGAGCGGATCCCGGACGAGCTCGGCGAGCTCGATCCAGGCGTCGATCTGCTCGTCGCTGGGTTCGTCGGGCAGTTCGGGCGTGACGGCGAGCAGCCCGTCCCGGTATCCGCTGGCGTCGATGTCCCCGACGGTGCTCGCGAGGAACTCCTGCACGATCGCGTGCCGCTGCTCCGCGGACAGCCGGGCAAGGTTGCTCACGGCGGCGAGCTCCTCGGCCGTCGCCCCGCGCCGCGCAACGGCCCGCAGTACGGCCCACTGCACCCGCAGCGCCCGAATCTGCGCCGCCACCGCGTCGGCGTGCAGCGCGGCGACCTCGGCGACGCTGCGTTCCCCGTCGAGCAGCGCCCGGATGGCGGACATCCCGAGCCCGAGCTCCCGCAGGCTCCGCGCCAGCTCGAGCCGCCCGACGGCCGCCTCGTCGAACCGCCGGTACCCACCCGCACTCCGCCCGGAGGCGGGCACGACTCCGATGTCCGACCAGTGCCGGACGAGCTTGACCGACAAGCCGGTCCGCTCGGCAACTTCCCCGATGCTCAACAACACCGGGCCATCGTCATGTCTCCCACGCGGGGAGAGTCAACCGGCCGTGGCGTTCACTCTGACCCATTGCAACGTCATTGGGGTTGCGTTGCGTTATCTCCAGATCTATTGCAACAATTTCTAGCTCTTGAGCTGCTGTGATGCTGTATCTGTGCAATGTTTGTGTTGCCGGAATCTCGAACGCAACGTAGCGTTTCGCACATCAGAAACACCGCATCGAGGACCGGAGCACACCATGCAGCAGTACGCCACCCCCGCCCCCATCGCGGCTGTCCTGGACATCCCCGCCGGCCGGGTGCAGTTCATCGCCGCCGACCGCGCCGACACCACCGTCGAGGTCCGCCCCACCAACCCCGGCAAGGCCCGCGACGTGCAGGCCGCCGAACAGGCCTCCGTCGCCTACACCGACGGGGTCCTGCGCATCCAGGCCCCCGAGCCCCGCAGCCAACTGTTCGGCCCCTCGGGTTCGCTGGACGTCACCGTCCAGCTGCCCGCCGGCTCCCGCGTCGAGGTCAAGGCCGCCAGCACCGAACTGCGCGGCGTCGGCCGCCTCGGCGACGTCACCTTCGACGGCGCCTACCGGCAGATCAAACTCGATGAAGCCGCCGCCGTGCGCCTGACCGCGATCGACGGCGACGTCGAGATCGGCCGCCTCACCGGCCCGGCCCAGATCAGCACCGCCCGCGGCGACATCCGCATCGCCGAAGCCGTCCGCGGCGCGGTCGTTCTCACCACCCAGTCCGGCAACATCTCGGTCACCGCCGCCGCCGGCGTCTCGGCGGCGCTGGACGCGGGCACCGGCCACGGCCGCGTCAGCAACGCGCTGAAGAACACCGGCAGCCCCGACCTCGACATCCGCGCCACCACCTCGTACGGCGACATCACCGCCCGCAGCCTCTGACTCGCCGCTTCCGACAGAAGGAGTTTCACCATGGGACAGAACAACGGCGGCTTCTCGGAGGCCGGACTGCGCAAGCTCCGTGGCGCGCTGGCCCGGCACGTCGAGTCGGGGAAGATTCCCGGCCTGGTCGCCCTGGTCGGCCGGGGCGGTGAGACGCACGTCGAGGCGCTCGGGACCATGAGCCACGACGGCGGCCCACCGATGCGGCGGGACACGATCTTCCGGATGGCGTCGACGTCGAAGCCGGTCACGGTCGCGGCGGCGATGATCCTGCTCGACGAGTGCCGGCTGCGGCTGGACGACCCGGTCGAGACGTGGCTGCCCGAACTCGCCGACCGGCGGGTGCTGACCCGGATCGACGCCCCGCTCGACGACACGGTGCCGGCGCGCCGGCCGATCATCGTGCGGGACGTGCTGACCTCGACGTTCGGCCTCGGCATGGACCTGACGTCGCTCGGCACCCCGATCATGAACGCGGTCTTCGAGCAGGGCCTCACGCCGGACCTGCCGACGCCGATGCCGGAGCCGGACGAGTGGATGCGCCGCCTCGGCACGCTCCCGCTGATGCACCAGCCGGGGGAGCGCTGGCAGTACCACATCGCCAGCGACCTGCTCGGCGTGCTCGTGGCCCGGGTCACCGGCCAGCCGTTCGAGACGTTCCTGCGCGAGCGCCTGTTCGAGCCCCTCGGTATGCGGGACACCGGTTTCCACGTGCCGGCCGGCGACATCGACCGGCTGCCGCCGCTGTACGCCCCCGACCCGCAGACCGGCGAGTTCCACGTGTGGGACCCGGCCGAGGACGGCCGCCACAGCCGCCCACCGGCGTTCCCGGGCGGCGGCGGAGGCCTGAACTCCACCGCCGACAACTACCACGCCTACTTCCGGATGCTGCTCAACGGGGGCGTCCACAACGGCGAGCGAATCCTGTCCCGCCCCGCCGTCGAGCTGATGACCACCAACCGCCTCACGCCCGAGCAGCAGGCGGCCCGCCACACCATGGCCACCAACAACGTCCACATCTCGTTCGGCCAGGGCCAGCACGGCGGCTGGGGCTTCGGCATGGCGGTCCGCACCCACCGCGGCGACTACGCCCCGCTGGGCCAGTACGGCTGGGACGGCGGCAGCGGCACATCAACCTACGCCGACCCGCACCACGGGCTCACGGGCATCCTGCTCACCCAGGTCGGCATGTCGGTCCCCGACTCGGCCCGCCTGATCCACGACTTCTGGACGACTCTTTATCAGTCCATCGACGACTGACACCAGCCCGCTCGGCGGCCGAGCGTCGAGTTTCGACTCGCGCTCAGCCGTCGGCGTCGGCCGGCGGATTGGAAGGTCCGGCGGTGTGCCGGCGACGGCCACACCGAATGGTCGCGCGCTGGGTTGCCGGCTCAGGCTTCGCGGGCGGGCCCGCCGGGCCAGGCGGCGAGCGCCAGTTCGACGACGGCGCGCAGCTCGTCTGCGTCGGCGCCGTCCTGGGCGCGCTGCGACAGGCCCTGGATCAGCGTGGCGAGGTAGCCGGCGAGGGCGCGCGGATCGGCGTCCGGCGGCAGTTCGCCGTCGCGGCGAGCGGCGGCGAGCCGGGCGGTGAAGGCGTCCAGGTTCGCGGCGCGCAGCTCCCGCAGGAACGCCCGCACCTCGGCGTCGCGCGGGTTGACGTTCGTCGCGGCGCTGATGGTGAGGCAGCCCGGCGGGTGCGCCGGATCGGGATAGACGGCCGCGGCCTCGCGCAGGATTCGGGCGAACGCGCGGTAGGCGGTCGGCTCCTCGGCGAGCGCCGCGCCGATGAACGCGCCCTCGGGGGAGCGGCCGTAGGCGTCGACGACCTCGCGGAACAGCGACCGCTTGTCGCCGAAGGCCGCGTACAGGCTGCCGGAGCGGATCTCCATCGCCTCGGCCAGGTCGCCGATGGAGGTGGCCTCGTAGCCGCGCTCCCAGAACAGGCGGATCGCGGTGGCGAGCGCCGCCGCGCGGTCGAAGGTCCGTGGGCGTCCGCGGGCGGCGCCTGTGGTCTCACTCACCCGGCAATTGTAGGGCGGTCGACCAACAAATATGCTTTGTTGGTCAACCGACCAATAAATTGGGGTGGATCATGAACGGGCTCACGGGCAAGGTCGCGCTGGTCACCGGCGGCAGCCGGGGTATCGGGCGGGCGATCGCGTTGCGGCTCGGGCGCGACGGCGTGCTCGTCGCGGTGGCCTACGCGCAGGACGGTGCCGCGGCCGACGACGTCGTGCGGCGGATCCGGGCCGACGGCGGGCGGGCGTTCGCGGTACCGGGGCCGCTCGGCACACACGGGGACGCCGCCGCACTGTGGGGTGCGTTCGACGAACGGGTCACCGCCCACGCGCCCGCCGGCGGCGTGGACATCATCGTGAACAACGCCGGCATCGGCCGCAGCGCGGGCCTGGAGGACCTCACCGAGGAGGGCTTCGACGAGGTGTTCGCGGTCAACGTGCGGGCACCGCTGTTCATCGTCCGGGAAGGCGTGCGCCGGCTGCGTGACGGCGGGCGGATCGTCAACATCTCCAGCGGGGCGGCGCGCCTGGCGATGCCGGAGATCCTGGCGTACGGCGCCACCAAGGGCGCGCTGGACACGCTGACGCTGAACCTGGCCAAGGCGCTCGGCCCCCGCGGCATCACGGTGAACTCGGTGGCGCCCGGCATCGTGGACACCGACGTCAACGCCGGCTGGCTGCGCGGCAACCCGGCGGCCCAGGCCCACGCGGCGTCGCTCGCGGCGCTCGGCCGGGTCGGGCAGCCGGAGGACATCGCCGACATCGTGGCGTTCGTCGTGTCCGACGACGCCCGCTGGGTCACCGGCCGGGTGATCGACGCCACCGGCGGAGCGGGCCTCTGAGCTCGCGGCTCGTTTGGCAATAACTCTGTACTATGTATAAAGTTATGACGCCTAGTGAAGGGTTTTGCATGCAGATCAGTGCCACCGCCATCTCGCTCAACGTGCCGGACGTCCCGGCGTCCGCCGAGTTCGCACGGACCCATTTCGGCTTCACCGAGGCCATGTCCGCCGACGGCTTCGTGTCGCTGGCCCATCCGACCGCCGGCGTCAACGTCATCTTCCTGGCCACCGGGCTGGGCACGTTCAAGCCGAAGCACATCGCGGGTCCGGCCGGGCAGGGCCTGCTCATCGCGTTCGTCGTCGAGAACCTCGACGCGGAGCACCAGCGCCTCGTCGGCGAGGGCATCACGGTGGTCACGGAGCCGGAGACCGAACCGTGGGGCGAGCGGTACAGCCAGTATGCCGATCCGAACGGGATCGTCTGGCAGCTCGTCCAGTGGATGCAGTGACGGCGGCCCTGGTTCAGTAGAGGCGGGACGCCTCGGTTCTTACCGCCTCCAGGAAGGCGGTCAGGGCCGGGGTCCGGGGGCCGTCGCGGGTGACGGTGAACAGGCGGCGGCGCAGGTCCGTCTCGGCGATCGGGCGGACGGCGATCGCCGGGTCGTCGCGGGGGATGGTCAGCGGCGGCAGCAGGGCGACGGCCCCGGCGGCGCGGACGAGCTCCAGCTGGACGTCCGCGTCGCTGGAGCGGTGGCGCAGGTCCGGCTCGTAGCCGCCGAGCGCGCGGCACGTGCCGACCACCATCGCGTGGTGGCCCGTGCCCTCGGCGGACGCGGTCCAGACGTCGGCGCGCAGGGCCGCCACCGGGACCGGGGTCGCCGGGGCGGCCAGGGGGTGGGCGGCCGGCAGGACCAGCCGGAGCGGCTCCTCGTACAGCACCTCGAAGCGCAGGCCCTCGGCCCGGGGGCGGGGGTGGCCGTCGTACTCGTCGCCGATCACCAGGTCGACCGTGCCCAGGCGGAGGCCGGGCAGCGACTGCTCCAGCTCCAGCTCGAAGATCTCCACGCGCAGCCGCGAGTGCTCGGCCTGCATCCGGGCCACGGCGGGGATGAGCAGGCGGCGGGCCGCGGACTGCAGGCCGCCCGCGCGGACCGTGCCGCGGACCTCGCCGCTCAGCGCCGCCAGGTCGGCGGTCGCCGCCTCGGCCGCGGCGAGCAGCAGGCGGGCGTGGCCGGCGAGCAGGCGGCCGGCGTCGGTGAGCCGCACGCCCCGGCCGGCCTTCTCGAACAGCCGCGCGCCGGTCTCCTTCTCCAGCAGGGTCAGCTGCTGGGAGACCGCGGACGGGCTGTAGCCGAGCGCTGCGGCGACCGCGCCCAGCGTGCCGCGCTCCTCGAACTCCCGGAGCAACCGGAGACGGCGAAGGTCCATGCACAAAATCTAACGAATCAGCTCCACGAATCGTCACTGGACCCGATGAGTCCGGTGGCCCATGCTCGACGCCGTGGGACCCGCACTCTGTCTGCTCTCCGCGGCGTGCTTCGGCGCGATGGCCATCTTCGGCAAGTTCGCCTACGCCGCCGGGGTCACCCCGGCCACGGCACTGCTGGTCCGCTTCACCATGGCAGCGGTGATTCTGTCAGTACTGCTGGTGCTGCGCCCCACCCTCCGCCGCACAGGCACGGCGCTGCGCCGCCGCGCCGTGCTCATCGCCCTCGGCCTCGGCGCGGTCGGCTACGCGGCGCAGTCCGGCTTCTACTTCGCCGCGCTGGAGGTGATGGACGCGGCGCCGCTGTCCCTGATCCTGTACACGTACCCGGTGTTCGTCACGGTCGGCGCGGTACTGCTGGGAAGGGACCGCCTGACGTCGAGGCGCACGGCCGCGCTGGTGGCGGCGTCCGGGGGCACGCTGCTCGTCCTGCTCGGCGCCGCCGGCGGCGGTTTCCGGCCCCTCGGCGCACTGCTGGGCCTCGGCTCCGCGATCACCTACACGGTGTACATCCTCGTCGCCGACACCATCGTGGACGAACTGCCGCCCGTCCTGCTCACCACGCTCGTGATGACCGGCGCGGCCGGCACCTTCGGCGTGCGGGCGCTGCTCACCGGTGACCTCGGCCTGGGCTTCCGGCCGGCGGGCTGGTGGTGGCTGGCCTGCATCGCGGTCGTGTCCACCGTCACGGCGGTGCTCGCGTTCTTCGCCGGCCTGCGCCGGACCGGCCCGTCGACGGCCGCGATCCTGTCGACGTTCGAGCCGGTGGTCACAGCGGGCCTGGCCGCCGTCGTGCTCGGCGAGTCGCTGACCACGGTCCAACTCGCCGGCGGCGGCCTCGTCCTGGCCTCCGTCGTGGTCCTGCAGACGGGTCAGACCATCAGGTCGACGTCGAGCACCGCAGTCACGTCCGCCCCGACGAGCACGACGACACCGGCCTCGTCGTCCATCTCCAGGTCCTCCTCGGTCCAGCGCAGCGGCAGGTAGCCGCCGGCGGCGACGTGCTCCAGCCGCGCGGGAGTGTGACCGAACGGCCCACCGGTTTCGGGAACGGGGGCACCAATCCGATCCGTCTCGGGACTCGAATCCCTGCCGTCACATCATCCGACGGAAGGAACCCTCATGACCCGACGCACCCGTCGCTGGCTGCTCGCCGCGCTCAGCGTGGCGGCGACCACCGCACTGCTGTGGCTGCCGGCCGCCGCGCAGGCCGGCATCACCGCATCCGGTATCGATTAGGCCTGTCCTGCCGATCATGCCGGCCTGCGACGGGCCCAGATTTCGTCTCGGCTCGACATGATCGGCAGGACACCTAGACTGCCGTTCCATGCGACGACACGTTCGGCTCCTCGGCGGTACCGCGATGGCCATCTCCGTATGGGCGGTCGCGGGTTGCTCCTCGCCCTCCGACGGCATCGCGAGTCGCCGCGTCTCCGCCCCGCCGCTGTCGCCCGGCGTCGGCTCCCCGACGCTATCCGTTTCCTCATCCGCGTCCTCGTCGCCCGCCGCTGCGCCGCCGGCCTCCCGGACGCCCGCTTCGACGGGGCGCCCCGTTCCCAGTTCCGCGGCCGCGTCTCCGGCCCCGTCGCCTTCGACCGCTGGCCCGAAGGTGATCAGCGTGTACTTCGTGCTGAACCCCACCGTCTACGCCGGCTACTGCACCCAGGTCCGGTCCACCGTGCCGATCAAGGCGAAGATCCGGGTGAGCACCGATCGCCCCGCGGTCCCGGTCCGCTTCGAGGTCAACGGCTCGCCGTACGCAGCCACCACCGACAGCGCCGGCACCTACGTCACCGAGGTGTCCATCCCCGTCCCCGTCGTCGCGGGTGTACACACGATGACGCTGCGCGCCACCAGCCCCTCCGCGAAGTCCGTCCTGGCCACGTTCACCCAACGCTGCACATAGGCGCTCGAGCCGGAAGCGGTACGACGAGTGGCTGGCCCGCCGAGGCTCGGGCCACCCACTCAGGAGTTGCTGGCCGGAGTCGTGCTGTTCGGGTCCGGTGGGTCGGCGTGGCCACGGCCGTGCTGCGGGAGGCGGTGGTTCCCGGTGGGAGTCACCTGTGGCACGCCGACCCGCGCGGATCCGGGCCGTTCAGACCCGCCCGTTCCGGGTTGGGCGCCGGCGGGTGGGTCTCCAACACCCCGTGGACCCTGCCCGCCGGCTGTGGCGGCGCGTCGTTGGGCCACCACAGGCACCGGGGCGGGCGGTGTAGCCCGGCCCGGCGAGACCTGGCTACCCGCACGTGCATGTACAAACCCGGCGGCGTCGAGTGTGACCGAACGGCCGACCCAATTCGGGGACATACACCCGGCGGCAGGCACGTTTGTCCGCGATCGACGTGCACCCCGCCCCGCACGCCCGGCGCGTTCTGCTCCCCGGCCTGCTCGTTGGCGAGGCTTCCCGGGAGGTGGGCGGCCAGGCCAGCCCGCGGCCGCAGGTCCGCTGACGCGCAGTCGGTGGATCGGACGCGAGATCGGGCCCCTGCGGGGAAACGGTGCCTGCCGTCAGCTGTCGCCGTACACCACCGCGGCTGCGGGAACCACCGGCTGTCCCAGCGGACGTCCGCCGAGAGCGGGCAGTTCGCCGGCCCGAGGCGCCCGGCTTCCGGGACGTCGTACGACGTTGTCAGGGGCTCTTGCCGCCGTTGTACTCGGCCTCGGCGCCCTCGATGGCAGAAGACCGGGGGCCGCGCGACTCGGTGTCGTCGTCCGGTGCGTCCGCCTGCCGCGCCAGACCGGCGACGTCCGCTTCGGCGGCCCCTGCCCGGAGCAGCGACTGTTCGCGGCCGCGGTGCCGCCGCGCCGACAGGAGTGTCGCCGCCGTGGCCACCGCGCCCACGATCAGCGCGGTCCAGATGTTCAGGCGCAGGCCGAGGATATGATTCGCCGAATCGACGCGGAGCGCTTCGATCCACAACCGGCCTGCCGTGTAGAGCGCCACGTACAGCCCGAAGGCGCGGCCGTGCCCGAGCCGAAACCGGCGGTCCGCCCAGATCACCACAGCGGCCACGCCGAAGTCACACAGCAACTCGTAGAGGAACGTGGGGGTAGCAGCGTCTCGTGTGTCGGGTCGTCTTTGGCGGCATTGAGCGCCCTATGGTCAGCGGTGTGAATGTGAGGGAACGGGCGGCGGCAGACGGTGTCGCTGATGTGACCGCGTGTCGGCGGTACGCGGCTGGGACTCTGCCCGTTCCCCCGTATCCCGACGGCCTGGGTGGCGCGGTGTGAGGACGTTCCAGGCGTATCGGTTCGCGCTTGATCTGACTGCGGTGCAGGAGCGGGTGGTGCTTGCGCATGCCGGGGCGGCGCGGGTCGCGCACAACTGGGCCCTCGCCAGGGTGAAGGCGGTCATGGACCAGCGCACCGCCGAGCGTAGCTACGGGGTCCCGGACGGGCAGTTGACCCCGTCGATGTCGTGGTCGTTGCCGGCGCTGCGCAAGGTGTGGAACGCGGCGAAGGCCGAGGTGGCGCCGTGGTGGGCCGAATGCTCGAAGGAGGCGTTCAGCACCGGCCTCGACGCCCTGGCACGTGGGTTGAAGAACTGGGCTGACTCCCGTAACGGGAGACGCGCTGGTGGGCCGGTCGGGTTTCCCAGGTTCAAGTCCCGGCACCGCAGCACCCCCAGCGTGCGGTTCACCACCGGCACCATCCGGATTGACCCTGATCGCATGCATGTGGTGCTGCCCCGGCTGGGCCGGTTGAAGCTGCACGAGTCCGCCCGGAAACTCGCCCGCCGCGTCACCAACGGCACGGCGCGGATCATGTCCGCCACAGTGCGGCGGGACGGCGGACGCTGGCACGTAGCGTTCACCGTCGAGGTCGAACGCGCTGACCGGACACCGTGCCGGTCAGGCTCGACCGTGGGTGTCGACGTCGGCATCAAACACCTCGCCGTCCTCTCCACCGGCGAGCTGGTGGCGAACCCACGCCACCTCACCAGCGCGCAGGACCGGCTGCGGGCACTCGGCCGGGCGCTGTCACGCAAGGCCGGACCCGACCGCAGGACCGGCCAGCGTCCGTCAAACCGGTGGCGGCGCGCCGCGGACCGGCTCGCCCAGGCGCATGCCCGGGTAGCGAACCTGCGCCGCGACGGCCTGCACAAACTCACCACCCGACTCGCACGGGAGCATGGCACGGTTGTGGTTGAGGATCTCAACGTGTCGGGCATGCTCGCCAACCGGCGCCTCGCCCGGCATATCGCCGACGCCGGGTTCGCCGAACTGCGCCGGCAGCTCGCCTATAAGACCACCTGGAATGGCGGGCGGCTGGTCGTGGCTGACCGCTGGTATCCGTCCTCGAAGACCTGCTCGGGCTGCGGCGCAGTGAAAACCAAACTGGCCCTGACCGAACGCGAATACCACTGTGACACCTGTGGCCTGACCCGCGACCGGGACCTCAACGCCGCACACAACCTCGCCGCCCTCGCCACCGCCGCGGAAGCAGAGTCAGCAGCTGAGGTAACAACCGCCGGGAGTGGCCCGGTGACAGCACGTGGAGCCAACCACAAGACCCGCGTACGCGGGCAGGAGGCCAAGAAGCGTGAACCCGGCACGACACCAGTCGGTCAGACCGGGACCGTTCCACCGCAAGGTAGAACTACCAATCGCACGCTCACTACAGCGCACTGAGAGGTAACGGTGGAACGTCCCCAGGACCTCGGCCGTCCGGGCCGAGGACGGCCTGGCCGGCGGACTGGTCCCACTGGTGGATCCGCAGGCCCCAGGGCAGGTCGGTGCGGCCGCCGTACACCTCGTTGTTGAACCAGTTTCCCAAGCGACCGATGCCCTGCGCCAGCGCGATGCCCGGAGCCGCCGCGTCGGCCAGCGGTGGCAGCGGCACGCCGGCGCGCCGGGCGCCGATCCAGCCTCCGAGCGCGCCGAGGCCGATGGCACCCCAGACGCCCAGGCCGCCCTCCCAGATGTACAGTGCCTCGATCGGATGGCCGTCGGGGCCGAAGTACGGCTGCCACGACGTCACGACGTGGTACAGCCGACCACCGATGATTCCAAAAGGGACCGCCCAGACCGCGATGTCCAGGACGACACCGGGCCGGCCGCCGCGCTGCCTCCACCGGCGTTCGGTGAGCCACACCGCAACGATGATGCCCATCACGATGCAGAGGGCGTAGGCCCGCACCGGCAGCGGCCCGAGGTGCCAGACGCCTTGGGCCGGGCTCGGAATGGCGGCAACCACCGAGGCGGGCGGGCTCACCCTGCGCAGCCCTTCGGCTCCTTCGTCGACCAGGAACCGGCTGAGTGCCGCAGCACCCGCGGCCTGGCTACGACATCCAGCGCCATGGCCGATCCTCGCTGAGGGAACTCCCCGGAGTCACCGCGACAGCGTAGCCTGCCGGGCACAGTTGCGTTGTCGATCGACGGACGTCGTTGAACGCCCGTGTTTGGGCTCCACGGTCAGATCGCTCGGGCGAGCGCGGCGAACGCCGCAGCCACCCGCGCAGCCAACGCAGCATCGACGCCGAGACCGACACGTCATACGTTGTCAGGCCTACTAGGCGACCACGGCCACCCCCGACTGGGACTCGCCGAACTCCCAGCCCGCCAGCAGCTTGCGGCGGCCGTCGAGGGCCGTCGTGCCGGTCGGCCACTCGTCGGCGCCCAGATAGCAGGCGCCCGCGTCCCGCGACCAGAACGGCTCCAGGCAGTGCAGGCGGAGGTGGTCGCGCAGCTCCGGCGGCTCGACCGCGGCCAGTGCCGTCTCCCAGCCCTCCTCGACCCGCCGCATCCCTCCCGAGGCGAACGAGGCCAGGGCCGGCAGGCGGTGCGTGAACGTCGCCATGCGCATGGCGTCGTGCAGGGTGCCGTCCGTGGCCAGGCGCAGCAGCGCGGAGATGTGGTAGTTGAGCCGCTTCGCCGAGCGGGCCGTCAGGTCGAGGCCGTGGCGGGGGAGCAGTTCGCCCAGGTCGGCGCCGCGCACGAGCATGCCGGCGTCGGCGGAGCGCACGTCGGCGAGGAACGCCGCCGGCAGCACGTCGTCGGCCCACTCGACCGCGAACAGCGAATTGGCCAGGTCGAACTCCCAGGCGAGGGCCTCATGGTCGTCGTCGAGATAGCAGGCGTCGACGGCCGGTAATGCGACCGGGGCGGAGGAGGCGAGGGCGGCCGGGGTGAGCCAGCGGGCCGGGAGCAGGAACTCGTCGAGGGTGTCGCCGCCGTAGTAGGCGTCGTAGGAGCCGGCGGGGAAGTCGGACCGTCCAAGGAGGACGGCGAACGCAAACGTCAGGTCCACGCCACGCAGTCTGCACCAGGGGTACGACAAAAACGCCTTCTGGCTGAGTGAGGGCTGGCGGACGTCCAGGCGACCGCCGCGGCGGCGAGTGACCCGGCGGTGGCGGTCGGCCGTTCGAGATCGCACAAATCGGGGTAGCGAGCGCGAGAGGCGTGTGGAGGCACCATATGGGAACAGGCGCAAGCCGGGCCGAGGTCGTGCACGACAGCGAGCACACCAGGGTCACCCGGGTCGTCGCCGCCGGGCACGCGCTGATCCGCAAGGAACCGCTGGGCCCGGACGCGCCGCGGCGGGTGCAGCACGAGGCCGCGATGCTGCAGCGGCTCCGCGGGGTGCCGGACGTCGCCCAGCTGGTCGACGCCGCGCCGCACTCCGGGGCGGTCACGATGGTCGACGCGGGTGACACGACCCTGGCCGGACTGGCGAAGCCGCTCGCCGCGCGTGAGCTGCTCGGCCTCGCCACCCGGCTGGCCCGGGCGGTGGCGGCGATCCACCACCGGGGGGTGATGCACCGCGACATCACCCCGGCGAACATCCTCATCGCCCCGGACGGCGCCCCGTGCCTGGTGGACTTCTTCCTCGCGACGCCGTTCGCCGAGATCCGGCCCGACTTCACCCACCACACCCAGATCGTCGGCACGCTGGCGTACCTGGCGCCGGAGCAGACCGGGCGCACCGGCCGCTCGGTGGACCAGCGCGCCGACCTGTACGCGCTGGGGGCGACGCTGTACGAGCTGGCCACCGGCGCCCCGCCGTTCGGCGCCGGCGACCCGCTCCGGCTCACCCACGACCACCTGGCCCGGGTGCCGGTACCGCCCGCGCGGGTGAACCCGGCCGTGCCGGTCCCGCTGTCCGAGATCATCATGCACCTGCTGGAGAAGGAGCCGGACGACCGCTACCAGACGGCCGACGGCGTGGTCCACGACCTGGAGCGGCTCCTGGCCGGTGGCCCGGACGCGGTGGCCGGGCTGCGGATCGGCGCGCACGACGTACCGCTGCGGCTGCTGCCGCCGTCGCGCCTGGTCGGTCGCGACCCGGAAGTGGCGGCGCTGCGGGCGGCGTTCGAGGACGCGACGGCCGGCCGGTGCCGCGGCCTGCTCGTCGCCGGACCGGCCGGGGTGGGCAAGACGGCGCTGGTCGACGAGCTGCGGCCGCTGGTCGCCGGGCGGGACGGCTGGTTCGTGGCGGGCAAGTTCGACCAGTACCGCCGCGACCCCGCGTTCAACGCCCTGCACCAGGCGTTCCACGCGCTCGGCCGGCTGCTGCTGGCGGAGCCGGAGGAGACGCTCGCGAAGGTTCGCGGGCGCATCCTCGAGGCGGCCGGGACGAACGCCGGGCTGCTGACGGCGATGCTGCCGGAGTTCGCGACGCTGCTCGGCGTGCCGCCCGACACCGGGGACCCGCTCACGGCGCGGGCCCGGGTCGAGCAGACCACCGCGGAGGTCCTGCGTGCGGTGGCCTCCCGGGAGCGCCCGCTCGTGGTGTTCATCGACGACCTGCAGTGGGCCGCGCCGATGGCGTTCGGCCTCGTCGACGAGCTGTTCTGCGCCGAACCGGTCGACGGTCTGCTCCTCGTCGGCACGTACCGCGACGATGACGCACCGGCGCTGGCACCGGCGCTGGCCCGCTGGCGGGAGCTGCCCGCGGTACGCCACCTGCAACTGACCGACCTGGACGAACCCGGACTCGGCGCGCTCGTCGCGGAGGTGCTGCACGTGGACCCGGCGCGGGCGGCCGGGCTCGCCGCGACGATCCGCCCGTACACCGCCGGCAACCCGCACCGGACGGTGGAGCTGCTCAACGTGCTGCGGTCCGAAGGTGTGCTGACCGCCGGGCCGGACGGCTGGCAGTGGGACGACGCGGCGACGCGACAGCACCTGCACCGCTCCGAGCCGACGGGCCTGCTGGCGGCGCGGTTCGCGGCGCTGCCCGCCCGCTCCAAGCACGTGCTGGAGGCGATGGCGTGCCTCGGCGGGCGGGCCGAGGTCCGCCTCCTGCAGACCGCGACCGGGGCGACGGCCGACGCGGTGGAGCGCTCGCTGCTCCCCGCGCTCGACGAGGGGCTGCTCGTCATGGGCTCCGGCCTCGAGGCGGCGGTGCGCTTCCGGCACGACCAGACCCGCGAGGCCGTCCTGCGGTCGATGACCCACCGGCACCGCCGCGCCGTGCGGCTCGCCATCGCCCGCCGGCTGGCGCCCGTCCCGGAGCTGGCCGCCGTCGCCGCGGACCACTACCTGCCGGTGATCGACGCGGTCCGCGAGCCGGCCGAACGGCGCCGGGTCGTGGCCCTGCTGCGCCGGACCGCCGCCCAGGCCGCGGCGATCGGCGACCAGGCGGCGGTCGACGCCAACCTGGCGGCGGCCCTGCCGCTCATCGACCCGGCGGACACCGACGTGCTGGCCGAGGTGCACACCGCCCGCCACGCGGCACTGTTCGGGCTCGGGCAGCTCGACGACGCGGACGAGGAGTACCGCACGATCGAGCGGCTGCGCCCCGACGTCGTCGACCGGGCGTCCGCGACCGGCATACAGATCAGCAGCCTCACCCACCGCACCCGCTTCGCCGAGGCGGTCCGGCTCGGCGTCGACTCGCTGCGCGCGCTGGGCACCGCCGTGCCGCCGGCCGACCGGCTCCCCGCCGAGCTCGACCGCCAGTTCGGGTACCTGCACGACTGGCTGGAGCGGCCCACCGACCCGGACCGGGCGGAGCTCACGGACCCGACGCTGCTCGCCACCGCGCACGTGCTCAACGCGGTCATCGCCGCCGCCTACTTCGGCGAGGACTACGCGACCCACTGCTGGCTCGGGCTGGAGGCGCTGCGGATCTGGGACGAGCACGGCCCGCACCCCGCCCTGATCGGACCGGCGACGGTCGCCTGTACCGCCGCGGTCCTGCTCGGGGACTTCGCCGCCGGGTACCGGGCCGGCGGGCGGCTGCTGGCCGAGAGCGCGGCGCGCGGCTACGAGCCCGGCACCGCGCGGGCGCGTGTCCTGTACGCCGCGCAGTGCCACTGGTTCGAGTCGGCCGAAAACGGCGTGCGGGCCTGCCAGCAGGCCCGCGAGGAACTGATCTCCGGCGGCGACCTCGCCTTCGCCGGCTACACCTACTACCAGATCGTGGCCGAGCTGATCGACGTCGCGCCGACGCTCGCGGAGCTCGCCGCCGAGGTCGAGGCCGGGCGCGCATTCGTCCGGCGGACCGGCAACGAACTGACCGGCCGGGTGCTGGACAGCTACCGGTGGCTGGTCGGGGTGCTGCGCGGCGAGCACGTCGCCGACGTCGCCACCGAGGAGCCGACCGTGGCGTTGCCGGAGCATCTCACCCGCGGTACCGCGGCCGCCATCTTCGACGACGGGGCCGGCCTGGCCCGCCACAGCGCCGCGGCGATGGCGCTGCTGCACACCGGCCTCGGCCCGTACCCGACGGACACCGCCTACCTGCTGCGCGGCCTCGCCCTCGCCCGGCAGGCCCGCGACCGCGACGACGGCGACCGCACGGCGGTACTGTCCGAGCTCGCCGACGTGGCGGACTGGCTGGCCGCCCGCGCCGCCGACGCGCCCGGGAACTTCCTGCACCTGCTGCGGCTGGTCGAGGCCGAACGGGCCTGGGCGGTCGGGGACTTCTACGCCGCCGCCCTGACCTACGACGCGGCCCTGCGCGCCGCGGCCGACCGGCAACGACCCTGGCACCGGGCGCTCATCACCGAACGCGCGGCCCGGTTCCACCTCACCCACGGCCTCGAACACACCGGCCGCGCCCTGCTCACCGAGGCACGCCAGGCGTACCTCGAATGGGGCGCCACCGCGAAGGTCGACCAGCTCGACTGGGCGTACCCGGCGCGGGGGCCGCAGCCACCGTCGCCCGCCGAGACCGGCGAGCAGCGGGCCGTGATGACGACCGGGACGCTCGACCTGCTGGGCATCCTGGCCGCCTCGCAGGCCCTGAGCTCGGAGACCGACCTGGAGCGGCTGCACTCGCGGGTGACCAGCGTGGTGAGCGCGATGACCGGCGCCACGGACGTGCAGCTGCTGCTGTGGAGCGAGGACCGGCAGGACTGGCTGCGGCCGGCGCCGGGCGGCGACCGGGCGCAGCCGATGTCCGTGGTCCGCTACGCCCAGCGGACCGGCGAGCCGCTCGTCGTCGACGACGCCACCCGCGACGACCGCTTCGCCCGCGACCCGTACCTCACCGGCGTCGCCTACTGCGCGCTGCTCGCCGTGCCGATCGTCAGCCGCGGCACGCTGCGGGCGATGCTCCTGCTGGAGAACCGGCTCATCCGGGGCGCGTTCACCGCCGGGCGGCTGGAGGCGGTGCGGCTCATCGCCGGCCAGCTCGCGGTGTCGCTCGACAACATCAAGGTGTACGGCGACTTCCGCCGCATCGCCGACGAACAGACCGCACTGCGGCGCGTGGCGACCCTGGTCGCCCGCGGGACACGGCCCGAAGAAGTGTTCACCGCGGTGGCCGACGAGATCTGCGCGCTCTTCGGCGCCGAGGAGGCGGTGATCGTACGGCACGAGCCCGACGGATCGACAACCGTCATGGGGCGGCACGGACCCCCGGCCGAGCTGCACGCGGCGACCGTCGCGAGCCCGATCGTCGTCGAGGGCCGGGTCTGGGGCGCCATCACCGTCGGGTCCCGCGATCGGCGGCTCCAGCCGCAACGACTCGCCGACTTCACCGAGCTCGTCGCCACCGCCATCGCCAACGCCGACAGCCGGGCGGAGCTCACCACCTCACGGGCCCGCATCGTCGCCGCCGCCGACCATGCCCGCCGGCGCATCGAACGGGACCTGCACGACGGCGCCCAGCAGCGCCTCGTGACCCTGGCCCTGGACCTGCGCTCGGCCCAGGAGGCGCTGCCCGCCGGGTTCGACCCGCTCGCCACCCGGCTCGACGACGCCGTCCGGGAGGTGACCGGGGCGCTGGACGAACTGCGCGAGGTCGCCCACGGCATCCACCCGGCGATCCTGTCGGAGGGCGGCCTCGGCACGGCACTGCGCACGCTCGCCCGCCGCTGCCCCGTCCCGGTCCACCTCGACGTGCGCACCGACGTCCGGCTGCCCGAGCACGTCGAGGTCAGCGCGTACTACGTGGTCGCCGAAGCGCTCACCAACGCCGCGAAGCACGCGCACGCCTCGCAGGTGACGGTCACCGTCGACACCGTCGACACCGCCGGCTCGGCCCTGCACCTCGAGGTCCGCGACGACGGCACCGGCGGCGCCGACTTCTCCCGCGGCACCGGCCTGCTCGGCCTCAAGGACCGCGTCGAGGCGCTCGGCGGCCGGATCACGATCGACAGCTGGCGAGGCCACGGCACCAGCCTGCTCGCCGAGTTCCCGCTCGACCGGCCGCCGGTGTGACGGCCGAACGGCACAGGGCGGGGACCGCGACCGGCCCCCGCCCTGCTACCGAGCCGGACCTACGGGAAACTCACCACATTGGACGGTACGACGTTCGAGGCCTGCGCCGCCGCCCCGGTGTCGTTGATGACATGCGTGATCGAGCCCTTGCCGAGCGACACGGTCAGCACGCTGTGGAACTTGACGTTCGGGTTCACCGGTACCTCGAACGAGTGGTACGCGGCGATGGAAGGATCACTGGTGAACACGCAGTAGCTGCCCAGGCCCCACGCCTCGTGTGAGGTGACGTTGTTGCCGACCTTGTAGGCGGCGTAGCCGACGATGCCGTCGTGCGACCAGGCGGCCGCGCTCGGCGGGTCGTAGGGCAGCTCGTTCTGGAAGAAGATCGTCCGGCCGCCGTTGCCGTTCCAGATGACGTTGTACTTGTTGAAGTGCTCGACGAACAGGCCGTAGGCCATGACGTTGTTGGCGTTGACGACCAGACCCGTGTCGGCCGGGTTGGTGGTCCAGCCGGCCCCGTCGCCGTGGTCGGCGCGCCACGACCAGATGTGGTCGATGATCGTGTTGTGGTTGTTCACCACGAGCGCGTTGGTGACCTTCGCCGGACCGGCGCCGCCGACGCGCAGGAACACGTCGGAGAGCAGGTTCGGGTTGGCGGCGTGGTTGCCGGTGGCGCCGGCCGGGCCGACCTGCAGCAGCGCCGGGGAGTTCGTCGGGCCCGCGTCGAAGAGCAGGCTGGCGATCTTGACGCCGTCGACGTCGCCGACCTGCATGGGCAGCACGCCGTTGTCGGCCACGATGGTGGCGTAGCCGAGGCCGAGGACGACCGTGTTCGCGCGGTTGATGTTGACGGTCTGGTTCAGGTGGTAGACGCCGGGCGTGAACAGCAGGTTGAGGCCCTGCGCCACGGCCTGGTTGAGGGTCGCGGCCGTGACGCCCGGCTTGGCGACGTAGAACTGGTTGATCGACAGTGACGTGCCCGGGGTCTGGCCGTTGATCCAGGTCGCGCCGCTGGAGTTGGTCCGCAGCGACGGGACGAAGACCCGGTAGGCGCCGCTCGCGTCCGCGTACAGGTACGGCTTCTCCTGGCTGATCGGGCTCTGCGCGACCGTGGTGTACGGCGGGTTCGGGAAACTGGTCGCCGGGGCACCCTGCACGCCGGAGAACACCATGTTCCACACCGAGCCGTTCCAGCTGCCGATCGTGCTGTCCCGGGTGAACCACTGCTGCTGCGAGCACGGGTTGATGTTGCCGCTGATCCGGCTGTCGGCGATGTAACCACCGGACGCCCAGCCGCAGTTCGGCGACGCGAGCGTCATACCGCCGTGCACATCGATGCGACGGAACGGCGCCGCCTGCGCGACGGCCCAGCGGTCGACACCGCTGACCGGGTAGATCGACAGGTTCTCGGCGGAGCGCCAGAAGTTCTGCGTGGCGTTGCCGCCGAACCAGCCGGCGTCGACCGTGATGTCGCCGTGGATCTGCACGTCCTGCGGGTTCTGGCCGAGGCCGTTGATCGACGTGTAGAAACCGATCTGGGCGTTGAGCCCGCTGTACGAACCCGGCTTGAACAGGAACTGGTAGCGGCCCGGACCGAACTGGGCCTGCTCCTGCTGGGTGAAGATCTCGTCCAGCTTCGCCTGGATCGAAGCACTCGACATCGACGGGTCGAACACGATCACGTTCGAGCCGAGGTCACCGCCGCCGGGCAGCTGCGGCCCACTGGGAGACGTCGACGGCGACGGCGAGTTCGACGTCGGCACCGTGCCGTCCACGTTCACGACCAGCTCCCAGATCGAGTAGCCGTAGCCACTCCCGCGAGCCGTGCCGTAGACCCGCAGCCAGCGCCCCGAGCCGGACAGACCCGACAGCACCTGGTTGCCGCCGGTACCGCCGGTGACCGTCCTGATCGTGGTCCAGTTCGCGTTGTCGGTCGACGTCTGCAGCTGGAAGTCCTTGCCGTACGCGGCCTCCCAGTTGATCGTCACCTGGCAGATGCTCTGCACCGAGCCGAGGTCGACGCGCAGCCACTGCGGGTCGGCGAACACGCTCGACCAGCGGGTGCCGGCGTTACCGTCGACCGCGGCCGAGGCCGGGTTCGCGCCGGCGTTCTCGGTGCTCGACGCGTCGGCCGGGCGGCCCTGCGCGGCGTTCACGGCGGTGTTGCACGGGCCCGCGGTGGGGCCGGTGCCGAACGAGCCGTAGACCTGGAACTCCCACAGGGAGTAGCCGTAGCCGGTCCCGCGGGTCGTGCCGTACATGCGCACGTACCGGCCGCTGCCCGTCACGTCGTAGGTCTGCGTGCCGCCGGTCGCGCCGGTGACGGTCTTGATGTCGGTCCACGTGTTGCCGTCGGGCGACGTCTGGATCTTGAACGCGGTGGCGTAGGCGGCCTCCCAGTACAGCTTGACCTGGGAGATACTCGCGGTCGCGCCGAGGTCGACCCGCAGCCACTGCGGGTCGGCGGCCGCGCTGGACCAGCGGGTGCCGGTGGTGTTGCCGTCGACGGCCGCCGATGCGGGGGTGCCGCCGTTCTCGTCGGAGGACGACAGGGCCGGCTTGCCCTGCGAGATGAGCGTGTCGGCGGCGCTGGCGGAGAGGGTGGTCGTCACCGCGTACGTCGCGAGCAGCACGAATGTGGCGACGGCGGAGATGAGCAGGGTTCGGCGCCGGTGGCGGAGGGCCGTCGGCGGTACGGCGGTTCGCATGCTGTGCTCCCGGTGTCAGGGCAGGCGCCAGCGCCACCGCGAGGGTGCGGTGGTCCGGCCGGTGGGGGTCAGGCTCCGGGCCGCATGGCGGTGGCCGCGGAGCATCTCGGGGCGGTGTGGGAGAGCGCTCTCCAAAGAGTGAGCCTCACGCCCCGGGGCCCGGCTGTCAAGAGGTCACGACGAATTTTGGAGAGCGCTCTCCGTCTGTGCTGGCAGGGTTTCCGCATCGGCGACCGTGCACTCCACACCCGTGTCCTGTGCGAACCGCACGACGGCGTCGGCGAGCGCACCTTCCCGGCCGCCGGCACCCAGGAACGCCGGATCGAGGACCACGCGCGTGAACGGCAGCGCCGCCAGCAGGTCCAGTCGTACCTTCCGCGTGCCGGTATGGTCCAGCGCCAGCCCCACGCCGTGGGCGCGCAGTTCGGCGAGCGCCGCCCGTACCACATCATCGTCGGCCAGCTGCGCGGCGGGAATCGCCAGCGTCAGCCGGGTCGGTGGCACACCCGCCTCGGCCAGCACCTTCGTCAGGTCGTTCGCGAACCCGGGCGCGACGAGCATCGCCCGGCCGATCTCCAGCGTCACCGGCGACGCCCCGTCGGCGGCGGCGAGCGCCCGGCGCAGCTCACGGGCCCGCGTCTCCGCCTCCGGCGTCGTCAGCAGCCCCGCCAGATCCGGCGTGTACCGCGCCGAGCGGCCCTTTCCGCGCTGCTTGGCCGCGTACATCGCGATGTCGGCATGGCGCAGCAGCGCATGCGCGTCCTCATCCGGCTCCCGCACCGCGACCCCGACGCTGGCCCCGGCCGTGAGCACGTGCCCGTGCACCCGCACCGGCTCGCCGAGCGCGGCCAGGATCCGCTCCGCCACACCGTCGCATTCGGCGTCCGGCAGCAGTACCGCGAACTCGTCACCGCCCAGCCTCGCGACCAGGTCCTCGCCGCGCACCGCCGCCGTCAGCCGCCGCCCGACCTCCACGAGCAGCGCGTCGCCAACCGGATGGCCGAGCGTGTCATTGACCGCCTTGAAATCATCGAGATCGACGAGCACCGCCATCCGCGCCGACTCCAGCCGCGCGTTGAACAGCGCCCGGTTCGGCAGCCCGGTCAATGTGTCGTGCGTGGCCTGCTCGTGCAGCAGCCGCTGGTGCTCCCGCAGCGAGCCCAGCAGCGCGTCGTTGTCCCGGAACGCGAGCAGTTGGCGCACCACGACCGCGGCCGTCGCCGCGACGGCACCGACCACGACCGGGACCGAGCTCTCCCCCCGGGCGGCGACCCCGATGAGCAGCGCGTCGACGGCCGCGACGGCGAGGTACGGCAGGACGCTGTACGGCCGGCGCCGCTCGGGCGGCGGCGCCATCGGCACCGCCCGGCGGGCCTGCACGACGCCGGCGAGAGCGACGAGCACCGATTCCAGGGTGGTGATGGTGTTGGATACCCCGGCGAGGCGCGGGTCCTGCAGCACGGGCACCAGCGCCGACCCGGCCGCACCGAGCAGCACCACCCCGCCGAGCGTGCGCAGCGCCACCATGTCGACCGCACCCGTGCCGACGAGGGTGAGCTTCACGACGGCGAGCACGGCGAGCAGGCACAACAGGCTCAGGATGAGCATCCCGAGCACCTTCGGCAGCTCCGCGTCCGCCTCGACCAGCGGGCGCAGCACGAAGTACCAGAGAAATGTCCCGGAACAGACGAGCACGGTCGCCGCGTCCAGGCCCAGTCGCAGCCAGTCGCCCCGGCTGCGACTGCGCGTCGGCAGGCGCAACAGGGCCAACAGCACCAGCAGAAGCGCAATACTCAGCAGCACGACGGCCCCGGTCAGCACCGGCCCGGTCCGCCGCCCGCCGAGACTGGCCTCGGTCAGCGGCTTCGTCGCTGGCGCGATGAGGAACGCGGCCACCGCCAACGACCGCCAGAACCGCCGCCCGGCGGGGGAGAGACTCGTCGTGCGCGAGGCCCGCAGGAGATACCCGGCGCCGATCGCGATCCCGACCGCTCCCGGCAACCACCCGAACACGGTCGGCGGGTCGGCCCCGGCGAACCGGGCGACGCCCCAGGCGACGGCCGCGGCCAGCAGCACCCCGTACACGGCCGCCAGCCCGCGCATGCCGCGCCCCGTCTGCTCCACCGGCCGCCGTCACCGCCTTTCCTGGCCGTCGGATCCGTTCGGCTGTGCCAGTGCAGATATGAGCGGTTCGCGGCCCAGGGTAGCGCCGCGCCGGTCACCAGCGGAAGCTTTATCCCAGGTCGTGCCCGGTAGGCGGATCGACGGGCGTACCCGCGGCAGCGACTGGGCACTGCTCGACATATGGTGCACGGCGCCCGCCGTGACCGGGATCAGCGCGGTCTCGGGATCCGTCCTGCAACGCCTCAGCCCGTCCTGCCCCTGCATGATGATGTCCGGAATCGCCAGGTACGGCAGCACGCGGCGACGGCCAGTCCGTGCCGGTTCCGATGACCTCGTAGCCGGCCTTGACCAGCTTGTACGCCACCGTCCCGCGCAGGTCGGGGGCCTCACCCTTGCGGTGTCAGGTGCTGGTTTCCCGTTAGGCGCCGATCAGATCCCACAGATTCCCGGCAACGTCCCGGAACACGGCGACGGTGCCGTAGCTCTCGGTCTTCGACTCTCGGACAAACTGAACATTATTCTTTATTAGGGTGTTGTACCAGCTGTCGAAGTCGTCCACACGCAGGAAGAACGCGACCCGTCCGCCGGTCTGGTCACCGACCCGCCGCTCCTGGTGCTCCCCGTCGGCCCGGGCAAGCAGCAGCCCGGCCCCGCCTCCGGACGGCCGCACCACGACCCACCGCTTCGGCCGCCCGTCGGTGGTAACCGAGGGAACATCCTCGACCAGCTCGAACCCCAGGACGCCGACGAAGAACTCGATGGCGGGGTCATACTCAGGGACAACAAGGGTGACGAGATCAATCCGCACCCCACCGAGCGTAGGCGGGGTGCGGGATACTGCTGCGCGGGGCGGTGGGGGGATACGGTATGGTGTGCTGGCTGCCGCGGGCGAGAGCTGCGGGAGCACCGGGACGTAGCGCAGTTTGGTAGCGCACTTGACTGGGGGTCAAGGGGTCGTGGGTTCAAATCCCGCCGTCCCGACAGCGCGAGGGTTTCCGCAGGTCACAGACTTGCGGAGGCCCTCTTTTCGTGTCTGAGCCGTTAGTCGAGGTCGAGCACGCCGTTGTTGGACCCCTTGACTCGACGGGTGACGAGATGCCCCTGCTCAAGATCGAAAAGCTTACCGAAGGCCTCGCCCGGGAGTGGGCCGGCTACCTTCGCGACTGGGACCGGACCCTGCGCGCCGCGAACCATCCGGAGACCACCCGCTACAACTACCTGCTTGCCGCAGCCCAGCTCGGCCGCTACTTCGCCCAGCACTCACCCGATCCAGACGCCGACGACGCGGCCGAGGACCCGACCGAGAGCACCAAGGCGCACATCGAGGCGTTCCAGGCCTGGATGATCGAGACCCGCGCCGCCGCGACCGCGCTGAACAAGCACAAAGGGCTGCAGCAGTTCTTCCGGTGGCTCGTCGACGAGGGGGAGATGGACCGCTCCCCGATGGAGCGCGTCCGGTTGCGGGCCAGCGCCTGGTCGCCTGTCAGGTCGATGTCGTCCCAGCGCAGCCCGGTTACTTCCCCGCGCCGCAGACCCAGCAGCGACAACACGAGCGCCGCGTACAGCCGGTGCGATGAGACAAAGCGCAGGGATCGCCTGGCGTCGTCTGCCTGCCATTCGCCGCGGTCGGCGCCGGCGTCCGGATCGGACTCCAGCCGCTCGACGATCTCGGCCACGTTGCGCACCACCAGCCCCCGCCGCAGCGCGGGTTTGAGCGCCATCGTCAGCACCGTCAGCATGAGGTTGACGGTGCGGGGTGATAGCGGCTCGCCGGGCTTGCCCACGCGCCGTAGCTCCCCAGACAGCATGCGCCGCTTCAACCGCTCCAGATGCGGCACATCCAGCGCCTGCAACGGCAGATCGCCGTACTCGGCGATGACCTGGACCAAGGCCGTCTCGTAGCAGCTGACCGTGCTCGGCTTCTTCCCGGCCTTCGTCGGCAACCAGTCGTCGACCAAGTAGCCCTTAACGGTCAGGCTCCGGTTCGGACGGACGTACGTGCCCTTCGCGACCTCGCTAATGATCCGGGCACGCTCCGTTTTGGCTCCCTTCTTGGTGTCGTAGGTGTAGGTCCGTTGGTCCCGCCGGCCGTCCGCCTTCCGGCCCACATCGACGACGAACCGGTAGCGGACCGTTCCGTCCGCCAGGGTGACCTTCTTGATCGGGTCCGTCCCTCGCAGGTTCGCATTTTCCCCTTCCTCTCTTCAAAGACCGCCGGTGGCGGTACGCCTATTGCCTTCGGGAGCTCCCTTCTTCACTCCGTTGCTCTGCCTGGGTTGGCGCTGGCTGAGCGGGTGCCTGCCTGCCACGTGCGTCAGGCATGAGCTCGGTGAGCAGTTCCCGCGTGACGTGGCCGCGCAGTGCCTGGAGCCGGCGGGCGGACACCCCGGTGTGCACGTCCAATCGCCGGTCGCGCTCCTCGGACAGACTCCGGCCCCAGCGCTCCACGGCCGCCGCGTTGATCTCCTCGACGCTCTTCCTCAGCCGTCTGGCGACGTATCGCTCGGCCTCGCCCACCTCGGGAGAGGTTGGCTGACCCACCGCGTGGCTCAAGGTCGCACGGGTTGTCCCGATGCCGGTTTCCGGCCTCAGCCGGTCCGTCGCCACGACCTGGCCGGATAGCAGCGACCGAAGATCGCCGGCTCGCATCGCTGTCGTGGTGGTCAGCGCCACCAACTCCTCGTCCTCGCCGCCCACAAGAGCGGCCGGTGTCGTCTCGTACACCAGCGCCAGGAGAAAGAACTCCTGAAGCGTCAGGCGGCGAGCGCCCACTTCCACCTGCGCGACCGTCCCGCGCAGCCAGCTCGTTAGCCCCAGCTCGCGCAAGCGCTTTGCCACGTCCTCCTGACGCAGGCCGAGACGCTCGCGGGCAGCTTTGGCGCCGCCAACCAACACATCACGGGCGGGACGAGGAGGCTCTGTCACAGCGTGCTCCCTGGCGTACGGGTCCGGTGGGGGACGGTCCCGACGATATCAGTCATGCGCTCACCAGCACGAGCGCTTGACTTGCAACGAACGGAAGGGGATGATGCGCTCATCGTCAAGAGCGCATCAGCTGGGAGGTGTCGACATGAAGGCCCTGAGTCGCAAAGAACTGCTAGCCCTGCCGGCCGTTGTGGGCTTGGTGACCGCCGCCCACGCGATGGGAATCGGGCGGACGCGGGCCTTTGAGCTCGTGCGTCGCGGTGACTTCCCCGTCCCCGTCTTGCGGGTCGGTGTCACCTATCGCGTCCCGACCGCAGGTCTGCTGCGGCTGCTGGGGCTCGCGCCGGGCGGTGATCCTGAGCTAAAGCAGGCTTCCTAACCTCCGGCGTTATAGGGATGAAGGCCACTGCTTATCTGAGTAACCTTCGTCCGACAGGTACGTCCGGCCTCACCTATTAAGAGCGAACACCTCCATCGATGAACACCTCCACCGCCGCAGCCCCATCGAGAAGCTCACTCGACATCCTTGGGCGTCCATGGGTCTTCAGCCAGCGCATCCCGCTCGACACCAAGAAGCTCCTTGATGAAGCTAAGCGGCGCGGTGTGGGCCTGGACCTGGCCGGTCTTCGTGAGCTGTATCGGCTTGGTGTTCTCGCTCCCCTGGTTGAGCTGACGTCACGGCGGGTTGGCGAGCCCATCGAGTTGTCGCCGCCTGAGCCACTCGGCTTCAGCTCCCTCACTGATGAGCTGCGACGGGCGGCGTCCAAGGGGCAGGTACGAGATCCGGCCGCGGCCCCGTTCCGCCGGCACGTGGCGTTCGAGCGGCCCAAGGGCGTCTCGTATCAGTGGCACAACGGCTTGCTGTACTCGCACTACCAACTGCTGATGCTGTCCCAGATCGAGCCGCTCTGGGCCCGTCGCCGCGTGACGCGGCGTTCGGACCGCCGGGTGGTTCGATTGCCTGAACCGCACGCAAGGCTCGTCGAGCGTGCAGGTCGTCTCCGTGATACCGCGATCGTCCTGGCCGCCCTTGAGGCCCGGTACCTTCCCAAGCTCGATCCCGCCTGGGTTCATCTCCAGAACACCGAGTTTGAGGAGTGGGAGCGGTATCGGGACTCGTTCGACCCACGGGAGTTCGCCGCGACGTTCGACTACCCGGCGGGGCGCGCCCAGGCAGACGCCGAGTCGCTACTGATGACCGCTCAGCGCATCGATCCGCTTGGGCGCAACTGGGGATCGCTTGCTCGGCGTGCGCCGCATCGCTCCCGCGACATGCTCAGCGGGGCGGCGCTTCAGGCCATGGATTGCCGGGAGGCAGCCGAGATTCTCTTGCTGTACTACGAGGATTTGGCCAGACGCGGTGCCGCAGAGCCGTTGCCAACCATTCCATCGATCTCCCCCCATCACCTGCATGAGCGCCTGAGCGCTCATGACCGGAGCCTCGATGAGGATCTTCAACGGCTTGGTCTTTCGCCCCATCCGCGGGTCGTGCTCGTGGTCGAGGGCGAGACCGAGGAGGAGTTGGTCCCACGGGTCCGCGAGTACGCCGACCTGTCACTGGCGCCTGAACTCGTCCGTGTCTTGACTCTGCGGGGCGTGGGTGGCGACCTCACCAAGGTCGCGGCGTTGGCTGCGGCCCCATTGGTTGGTGAGCGCCATGGCGACAACTGGACGTTGATCAAGCCGCCGACGATGTTGTTTATTGCGGTGGACCCCGAGGGGCCGTATACGACACCAGACGACATTGCTGAGGTACGTCGGAAGATCATCGAGGAAATCGTCCGGGTGCTCTCGGCCCAGGGCGTGGCTGCCGATCCGACGGAGCTCGACCAGCTCGTACATATCAGGACGTGGAACGAGCGCTGCTTCGAGCTCGAACACTTCGACGATGACGAACTGACTGCGGCTATCGTCCAGGTGCATACCGGATGGCCGCAGGTAGACCAAGACCGGGTTCGACAGGCTGTCCAGAGGGTGCGGCAGGCTCGCCAGAACATCGACAACGTCTGGACGAACGGGCGGCCGGAGCTGAGCAAGCGGGCCCTAGCGCGTGAGCTGTGGCCGGTTCTTGCCGCTAAGATCGACCACCGGCGGGCCGACCACAGCGCTCCACTGCCCCCGATCGTCGATGTCCTCATCGAAGCTGAGCACCTCGCGCGCCGCTGGCAGTACGGCTCGTTCGTGCTCAAGGCTGCCTCCTAGCCAGGTTGCGCGTGGTTCCATCGGCTGGCTCTGGCTTGCGATCACCGCTCGTATGCTGACTCCACGAGTTTCAGTGTCTTCAGCCGAAACAGCATCGCTTCCGGTGTCACATCAAACTCCTCGGCCAGTACATCGATCTCCTGCCCGCGGCACCACGCCTGCTGCACCATCTGGCTCTGCATCGTCAGGCATTGGGCGAAGTACTCAGCGGCATGGTGCTTCCGCAACCGAGGCGCCATGACCGCGACCGGCAGGTAGAGCTCGCCCTCGTCGAACTCGGCGTCCAGGATGAGCTTGAGCTGGTGGGCCACCGTTGCGTTCCGCGCCAGCGGGGTCGGGTCGCCGTAGCCGATACGCCAGCTGTCACCGTCAGGTGCGTGATGGCCGAGGACGCCCAGCGCCTCGTCATGCTCGCAGGCGATGTCCAGAAACTCGGCCAGGATGGGTACTGGCACCGGCGGACGCACGACGCCAACCATCTTGAGCAATACCCCGGCCTGGACTTCGGTCACTATCAGCGCCTCGGTATGGTCTAGGCCGGTTCGAGGCACTAGAGCGCGCAATGCGACCAACGGGTTATAGCTGATGCGCCTTAGTCTCAATGCCGTACAAACCCCTGCGTTACTGATGTGTCTGTCGCTAGCCGTTACGCCGATGTTTGAGCATCGCCTCCACGAACTGGGTTATGGCCTGCTCGTCATCGTTTGAGAGCCGAATGCCCAGCTCCGTACCCAGCACCTTGCCCCATCGCGGCAACTGGCCCCGGTCAGCCAGCAGGGCGACATGGTAATCCTCGATATCCTGGCCGAGGTGCCGCGCGATGCGCCTGAGCATGTCCTCGTCGGGTTTTCTCATCTCTCCATGGCGCAGGCGGGTGAGCGTGGATGGATCAACGCCGCATTGTTCGGCTAGGCCACGCAAACTTAGGTTGGTCCGGCGCAATCCGGCATCAATCAGTTCACCGAGATTGGTGTGGGAGTTTCGTGAAGTATTCATAGCGATGCAACTTGAACGTATGCGAACTATTGTACTAAAGTCCGCTCATATTCGTCGAGTGTGATCATTGGCGTGTGGGGGGCCGCGTCATTATGCGGCCAGTCGGCAATTCGGATGGCTCCAGCGTAATAGGGATTTCGGAGGAGCTTCATGAACTTGTCGATGTCGAGCGACCGATTGCCTCGTGGGGTGGTATGGCCTGCGCTGTTTAAACGCTTGAGTGCTTGAGTTGGGGTGTGCTCCTGCGAAAGTACGTCGAGGAACGCCCGACGCAAGAGCGGGAACCGTGCCGGGTCTGGCTCGTGCAATCCGGACTCGCCGGTCTCACGGTAGCCTTGATTAGGCCGGAACGGATAGTAACCCTTCCGGACGCGGGCCTGCATCTTGTCACGCACCTTTGTGATGCGTTCCTGGTAACTGGCTTCGGCCCGAAAGACATCAATCATCTCCTCAAAGAGCGCGTAGATGTCGTCCTTGAAGGTGAGTTGAGGCTTAGCCGCGTAGTCCAACCGAACGCCGGCCTCCTCACGAAACCGCACCTACATGGACCCACAAGGAAGTCCAGGCGAGGCATGCCAGAGGCCCAGCACGCACGGTAGCGCCCATGCCATGCGCGCCTCAACGGCTTGATCTATTTCCCCTATCACCAGATGATCACGGGACAATGACCGAATTCCAGACAAACTTGGACCGGGCGCCAGTCGGCGATGGCCGCCGTCTGCGGACGTCTTGGGGCAGCCGATCGGCTCGGAAGAGCCTACGACTAAGGTGTCTTCGTGAGCCCACGTCGAGGTGGCGAATCCGACAAGTTCGGCAACCGCTACGAAGGCAGATGGACCGTCCGGCAACTCCTGTACGTCCTGCTCGGCCAGGCTGAGTCGGTCATCATCGAGAAAGCCGGCGAGGAGGGCGAGGGCGCCGAGTCCATCGTTCGCCGCCGGACCACCGACGAAGCACACCAGGTCAAGCGCCAGATCGGCAACGCCAACGAATGGCAGTTGTCGGACATGAAGAACGTACTTCGGGCGGCGGCTGATCATGTCGAGGACAAGCGTGAGTTCCATTTCGTGTCGATCGTGCCCGCGCGGACCCTCGATGAGCTGAGCGATCGCGCCCGACGTTCGGAGAACGTTCAGGCGTTCCGTGATGACATGTTGACCAGTAACGACTTGAAGGCAGGCTTCAAGTACCTACAGCAATCCGATATCTACGGCACCGCCGAGGCAGCCTGGCGAGCGCTTCGAGGCATCCATGCCAGCTGGCCAGACGAACGGGACCTCGTACACGTTAACAGCAGCTTTGCCGGGCTCCTACTTGAAGGCGCGACACCGCAGCTGATGGCCGTCGGCCTGGGCGATCTCGCTCTCGATAACCTCAACGTATCCCTCGACGCCAACCTCATCGAAGGGCTACTTGAGCAGTACGGACTTCGCCGCTCGCAGCTCATAGGCAGCCCCACTCTCACGCAAAATGTCCGGTCGGCGCTGGGCCGCTGGAAGGACAGTGTCGCGGGGCAATTGCTGCAACCCGTAATCCCTCGCGACGAGGCGGTCGGTATCTGGGCGAAGCTCCAAGCAGACGACCGTGTGCTCTTCGTGGTGGGCGCCGCCGGCGGTGGCAAGAGTGCTGTGACCCACGACGTCGTCCGCTCCGCAGAGGCGGCGGGTTGGCCTGTTCTGGCGCTGCGTCTGGATCGGGTTGACCCAATTGGCTCATCGGACGAGCTCGGCAAGGAGATCGGTCTGAGCGTTTCGCCCGTCTCGGCGTTGGCCGCGGTGCGGCGGGATGCTCCGAGTCTGTTGGTGATTGACCAGGTCGACGCAGTCAGTTTCGCGTCCGGACGGATGCCAGCCTCGTTCGACGTTGTCGCCAGCGTCCTACGGGAGGCCTCCGGGTTCCCCAACATGCGAGTCATGCTCGCCTGTCGCAGGTTCGACGTGGACAACGACGAGCGCATCCGGGCCATCGTCCAGACCGAGGGCGTCTCGCAGGCCGAGGTAGGACCGCTTACTGACGATCAGGTCAATGGCGCAGTCAAGGCAATGGGACTCTCGGCCGAAACGCTCACCGACCCACAGCGCAGGCTCCTCAGCTCGCCGTTCAACCTGGTACTGCTACGCGCAGTCGCCGACCAGGCTAACGCGCTGTCGTTTGGCTCGTCCCGTGACCTGCTTGAGGTGTACTGGGACCGCAAGCGCCGAGACTGCCGCCAGCGGCGGTCGCCTGCCCCTCGCTTCAACGACGTCATCGGCCGTGTGGTCGACTCCATGAGTGAGCGCCAACGCCTGGCCATACCAGTGACGGTGCTCGACCACGACGACCTGGCGGAAGATGCCCAGGTGCTCGAATCCGAGCACGTCCTGGTACGCGACGGCCGGAACTACGCCTTCTTCCATGAGTCGTTCTTCGACTACGCCTTCGCCAGGCAATGGATCGAGCGGGGTCAGACGCTCGTCGAGTTTCTGCTTGGAAGCGAGCAGGATCTCTTCCGCCGGGGACAAGTGCGGCAGGTGCTAGGCCACCTCCATGACGACGACCCAAACCGGTTCATCGAAGAGGCCGAGGCGCTGCTCCTTCATCCTCAAATCCGGTTCCACATCAAGGATGTGGTCCTGGCCCTGCTGCGTGGCCTGCCGGCGCCGACCAGCGACGAGTGGGCGATGGTCAAGCGAGTCATCGATTCGGCACCTGAGTTCATCGAGCCACTGTGGCTCGCGCTCAGAACGTTGCCGTGGTTCGACCGCTTGGATGCCCAGGGTGAGATCGAGCGGTTGCTGAGTGGTGGCCAAACTGACCAAGCCCGCGCGCTTGAGGTGGCGCTGGGCAGCATCAAGAACCGTGCCGAGCGGCTCGCGCAAATCATCGGACCGCATGCCGGTCGGGTTGATGCCTACCCAGACTGGCTGCGCTGGGTTACCCGGTTCGCGCACCTTCATACCAGCCGTGCGCTGCTCGACCTGGTGATCGACTCCTTACGCCGCGGTGAGTACGTTGACCATGAGCACAACCTCTGGCTGTCGACGTACCAGCTCGCCGACCATGAGCCGGGATGGGCGGTCGACTTGCTATCGGCCTACTTGTCTGAGCAGCCGGGTGCCTTCGCCCGCGACGGATTCGAACGAGTCTTGCTCTTGCAGTCGACGGATCACGGCGCGATCGAGCTGACTACCAAAGCAGCAGACAAGGCACCTCAGCTCTTCTGCGAGGCGCTACTGCCCTACCTCCAGAAGGTGCTCCAGCTCGCCGAAGACGACGCCGACCGCCTGCCGGTCCGAGATCGCCAGTTCTCCCGTATTACGCACGACGGTCGTCTGGATGACGTAGGTGAAGCAGTAGAGCAGGGCGCCAGGACCGCACTCCGCCGGCTGGTTGCAGATAACCCCGAGGCTGCTCGTCCGCTCATGGAACAGCTGGCGGCTGACGCCCACGAAACCGCGCAATGGCTGCTGTACGAGGCCCTAGAAGCGGGGGACGAGACACAAGCCGAGTGGGCGGCTGAGTTGCTGCTCGAAGGGGATCACCGGCTATGCAGTGGCCCCTCGTCGGGCATCGTCGAGGCTGCCGCGCGGCTGCTCACGGCTATAACGCCGCACGTTGCCTCCGAGACGCTCACCAAACTGGAGCAGGCGATCCTTCAGCTGCGCGTGCCCTGGGAAGATCGCCGCGACACCGGCTGGTGCATGTTCAACCTCCTCGCGGCGGTACCGGCGCCGTATCTGTCCGAACCAGCCCGACGCCGGCTTGGAGAGCTACGACGGCGGTTCGGGGTCGATGAGCCTCCGCCGAGACACGACACGACCGGCGGCTTCGTCCAATCACCGATTCCGCTGAGCGCCGCCGAGCGCATGACCGACGACCAGTGGTTGCGTGCGATGGCCACCCATAACACTGACCGGCACGACTGGACGACCCTGCGAGGTGGCGCTCACCAGCTGGCAACCATGATCCAGGAACTGGCCACGGCTGACCCGGATCGATACGCGCGCCTAGCCTCGCGGCTGACATCAGACCTGCACGTCGCGTATGCACAGAACATCCTCATAGGGCTTGGAAACGCCGCGAGGCCAGGTTCGCCGCAACTCGTGTTCGATGCGATTCGCCATGTCGCCTCACTCGGTCACAGCGAACCCGACCGGTGGTTGGCGTGGCCCCTTCGCAAGCATCTGGATCGCCCAATCCCGGACGACATCATCGAGTTGCTCGTCGATCGGGCCCGACACAGTCCGTCACCCGAAGAGGACCACTGGCTGCAGTCCACTGGAGACAGTCGCGCTATCGGAGAGCGCATCGAGTCCAACGGCATCAACTCTGCCCGGGGCGAGTGCGCTGAGATGCTCGGCGACATCTTGGTTCACGACAGCGACGGGCACCGGACTGAACTCGTCGCGCCCGCGCTCAGCGCGCTGGCATCCGATCCCTCGGTTGCCGTGCGATCGTGCGTGGCCCACCTGATCGGCGCGAGCCTCCGTCATGCGCAGCCAGCCGCGCTCGCAGCATTCAACCTACTCATCCAGGCTGATGATCGGCTACTTGCGACCCGTCACGTTGCCGACTTGATCGTCAACGTCGGTCGCGCCGACGCGGGGATCGTTGAGCCCGAAATCCGCCGCATGCTTGCCTCCGATTTCGCCGACGTACGCAAGGTCGGGGGACAGCTCGCCGCCTTCGCCGGGTTGGAGCTGGATCTGGGTGACCTCCTGGAGACGGCGCAGAGCTCCCCGGACGCAGCTACCAGAGAAGGCGTGGCGGCAATGTGTGCCGCCCGACTGCCCCGCACCGCTCGTCCAGACGCCGCCGGCGCGGCGCTCGTTTTGCTGGCCAACGATCCAGACGAGAAAGTGCGCGAAGCAGTTGCCCGGGTTGCAGGGGTGCTCCGCGGCGAGCCTCTCACGCCGTTGCGAGATGTCTTGGTGGCACTCATCAACTCGCAGTCATTTGAAGCTGCTGTTGACCAGCTGCTCATTACGCTCGAACGAGCAACCGAGCGCATCGACGATCTCGCCCTCCTTTGTACCCGGCGCTTCATCGCGGTCTTCGGCGCGGACATGGGCAACCCGGCCACCAGGGCGGTCGGCAACTCAAGCGAGGTTGGGCGCCTCGTCCTTCGCGCCTATGAGCAGGCACGAGGTCGAGCAGTCGGCCGATCGGCTGCGCTTGACTTGATCGACAAGCTGCTCATGTTTGGGGCTTTTCAGGTTGACGAGCTGATTGACGCCGCTGAGCGGGACATGGCTCGATCTTAATTGATCTTGCAGGTAAAATGACGATCATGAAACCGAGCGACTTCTTCAGAGAGGAGCAGGACTCCGAGTGGAGCACGAACGGCGGCGATCCTTGGTCCGTCCGCTTGGTGTTTGACGAAGACCTGGTAGTTCGGCTCAGGCGAGGACCATTTGACGGTGGTACCGACATCGAAGCCGCGTTCGGCCTCGCGCATTTGGCTCAGCGTGAGTTGACGGCGTTCGGCACGGACCACTCCGAGAAGCTCGACAACGACCAGATGGCAACCGTCTTGCGCAGCATGACGGTAGTCCTCAAGCGCCTCGGCGTTGCCTTTGATCCCCCTTTTCGCGACTTCACGGGCTTTCACGGCTACTGGAGCGGACAGGGCATGTCTGGTGGAGGTGGATGGGCTGCTCGACGTGGATACGTCAGTGAGCTGTTCGCACCGATCTTCTCCCGGCTTGACGCCCTGGAAGATGCCGAGACCGCGCCGGCGTACCGCGGCGTCGACGGCAAGCTGAAGAACATCATCTTTGCTTCGACCGGCCCGAAGCCGCGAATCGTCCTCCGCGACGCCCTCAACAACGTCATCGAGGTCGTTGAGGGTGCCGAGCAGTGCTTGTTCTACGACCGGCCGCTCGCCGACTCCGGACTCTCCTGGGACGAGTTAGTGCAGTGGTGGCGTACGGCGGCCGGTGACATGGAGGGCAAGACAGACACGGAGGTAGCGCGGCACCTCTATGGCCGGCTCGCTGCGTCGCTGGCGAGCGAGCCTGAGAAGCTGTTGTTTCGCAGCTACTGCGAGCGTTATGGGAGCGACGGCAGTCACCCGGCGCTGTTGCCGCAGGTCTACTTGCACTACGACCCGCAGACTCGCAAGGAGAGGGACGGACGTCCGGGTCCGCTTCGACGTGAGCGCATGGACTTCCTACTCCTCCTGCCTCACGGCATCCGTGTTGTGCTGGAGGTCGACGGCAAGCAGCACTACGCCGAGGGCGATGTGGCTTCACCTCGCAGGTATTCCGAGATGGTCGCCGAGGACCGATCGCTCCAGCTGCGGGGCTATGAGGTCTTCCGCTTCGGAGGCAGTGAACTCAGGACCGCCGATGCTGCTGACAAGCTCCGTCAGTTCTTCAACGACCTAGAGCGCCGCTACGGCCGATGAGGCGAATCACTACGACCCCTTTACTCGGCCGGTTTATGCTTGTAGTGACCTGGGAGAACGTGCTTGAGCACGTCGCTGGGGCCTCCGACGACTGGGGGTCAAGGGGTCGTGGGTTCAAATCCCGCCGTCCCGACAGTTCTGACCAGCGGATATGCCCTTGGTGGCATGTCCGCTGTTTGCGTTCGCGGCCGTCGTGGTCGCAGCGTGGTCGCGCGCTGCGCGATCGTTGCGGGCTGATCGGAGACGCTGGCGCGGGCGTCCGGTGGGACGGCGATGCACAAGGCTGTAGCGGCTCGGGCGTGGTCGCGGGGTGGTCGCGCCGTCCCGGATTGCTGCCTGACGGCCGGCGCTGGGGCTAGGCGGCCTGCCCCGGGTTGGGCCGGGGTTGCGGCCGCCAAGGCCGAGGCGGTGGCCTCGACGGCATCGTGAGCGGCCTGCCGGGTGAGATGGCCGTAGATGTTCACGGTCACCGAGAGGGTGCTGTGCCGCAGCGTCTTGGAGACCACGGCGAGCGGAACGCCGGCTGTGATCATGAGGGTGGCCGCGAGGTGGCGCAGGTCGTGGACGCGGATGCGGGGCAGGCCGGCGTCGGCGGTGAGGGTGTGCAGCCGGTGCAGCACGTGTTCGGGGCGTAGCGGTCTACCGTCCGGGCGGCAGAACACCAGCCCGTCGTCATTGGTCAGCCTTGCCGGGGGTCGCCTGTTGGTGGCGCTGTCGGCGGCCTTGGTGGCGTAGAGCGGTCACGGCGCGGGCGGACAGGGCGACCCAAGCGCGGCTGCCGCGGGTCTTGGGGTCGGTGAAGATGAGGCGGGCGTTGTCGACGGCGGCGAGGGTGTGCCGGACGAAGAGCAGGCGGTGGTCGAGGTCGACGTCGGCCCAGCGCAGGGCGAGGGCCTCGCCTTTGCGCATGCCGGTGGCGATGAGCAGTTCGAACAGGTCGGCGAGCGGGTCGTCGACGGTGTGGCAGTGTCGCAGGAACGCCGCGGCTTCGGCGGCTGTCCAGCAGGTCCGTTCGACCCGGGGCGTCTTCGGTAGCACGGTGTGGCGGGCGGGGTTGTGGGCCAGTCGGCGGTGGCGGACGGCGTCGTTGAGCGCGCTGGACAGCGTGGCGATGCACCGGCGCAGGGTGACCGGGCCTCGGCCGGCGGCGAGCTGAGTGCGCACGAACTGGCCGATGTGCTGGTGGCTGAGCCGTTCGAGGCGGATGGCGCCGAGGGCGGGGATGAGGTCTTTGGCGACGTAGTCGGTGTAGCGGGCCATGGTGGTCGGCTTCAGCTCGCGGCGTTTCGCGTCGAGCCAGCCGGCGAGGTAGCCGGCGACGGTTTCGCGGTCGTCGAGGTGGACGCTGGTGCGTTCGCAGTCGAGGACCTGGGCGAGGGCGGTCTGGGCGGCGTGTTTGGTGGGGTAGCCGCCGCGGCGCAGGGTGGTGCGCCGACCGGTCAGTGCGGGGACGTCGACGGCGAAGCTCCAGCTGCCGTGCCGCGGGTTGGTGGCCAGCTGCGGGCAGCGGGCGCCGAGTTGCTTGCCCGTGGCGTGGTCGCGGCAGGCGCAGCGGCGGTAGACCCGGCCGCGGTGCGGGTTCGGTCGCATGACGACCTCCAAGCTGATGCGGTGCACTTCAGCACCAGCCTGGCCCGGGCTGCGACCATACCGCGACCACCGGCCCCGTCGCCGCAGGTCAGCGGCCCGGCCGGTGCCCGCACCATCAAGGGGTCGCTGCCGTGGAATTCCCGGTCAAGAGGCTCGCGGCGCGCAGTCGCTCGGCGCCTGACCCATTCGGGCGCAGGCTTCCGGCACAATCAGGCAGTGCCGATTGATGTCGACTTCGCCACCATCCGTCCGTGGGGACGTGGGCAGGACACCGGGTTCGAGGAGCTGTGCTGCCAGGTCGCTCGGGCTCAGGCGCTCCAGCAGGGCCGCAGCTTCGTGCGGCTGGGAACTCCTGATGGTGGCGTTGAGGGCTACTCGATCGATGCCAGCGGTGCGGAGCACGGCCTGCAGGCAAAGTTCTTCCTGGGAAGTCCGAGCATCGACCAGTGGTCCAAGATCACAAGCAGTGTGAAGACGGCGATCAAGAAGCACCCGAACCTCACTGCCATGACCATCGCCCTGCCCAGTGATCGTGCCGATCCCAGGAAGCCGAACGAGCAGTGGTTTATGGATAGGTGGAACCACTACGTAGGTGAGTGGCAGGTACGCCGTCTCCTTGGGGCGGACGGTGGAATTCCACTACATGGGCAAGTCCGAGATCCTTGAAGCCTTGTCTCGTGAGGAACACGCCGGCCGGTTCCGTTGGTGGTTCGAGCGACAGCTGCTGAGTCGCAAGTGGCTGGCTGAACGGCTCGACGAGGTCATCGAGCAAGTTGGGCCTCGGTACAACCGCGACCTGACCGTCGGTGTACCCGCCGGGCGCAAGATCGCCAACTTCGCGCGGCTTCCGCACCTGCTGGTCGACCTTGAGCAGCACGCCGCCTCCGCCATCGGCCACATCGAGCGTCTCGACCCGGCCATCGACCTGACCTCCAGCGCCCAGCTGTACCAACTCGCCGCGGCGCTGCCCACGCTACTGACCTCTGACAAGGCAACGACACCTGACACGCAGTTGCCGGTCGGCCAGTGGCGGCGGGCATGGCAAGCCCTGCAGGCCACCGTGCGGACGCTGACTCCGCCGAAGGGCGCCGAGCCTGCCAGCGAGGCCGACCGAGTCCACCGTGAGTTAACGAGCTCGCCGACCTGTGCGCCAAGGTCATCTCGGCGTTCGACGAGGACTGGCCGGCCTACTCGGCGCGGGCCATGTTGCTGTGGGGCAACGCTGGTAGCGGCAAGACCCACCTGCTGTGCGACACGGCACGGCTCGCCCTCGAACGCGGCCAGCCGGCGGTGCTGGTGCTCGGCCAGCAACTCGGCGTCGGCAATCCGTGGGACGAGGTCATGAAAGCCCTGCGGTTCGACGGTGAGGCCGAGACCTTCCTGCAAGCGCTCACTGCCCGCGCCGAGGCCAGCCAGCAACGTGCGCTCCTGATCATCGACGCCATCAACGAGAACAACGGTCTGCAGCTGTGGCCGGACCACCTCGCCGCGTTCCTCACCGTGGCCCGGCGGTTCCCGTGGGTCGGCGTCATCTTGAGCGTTCGCACGGTCGCCAAGGACATGATCCTTCCTGAGGCGACTGAGAACCTGACGCAGGGCTGGAACTGGGTCAGGCATTTCAGCGCTCGGGTGACAACCAACGAAGGTGTGAGCCCGGCGGTGACATGGTCGGTCGAGGGAGCGGCCTCGGCGGGAACGACCATCTCCGCGGATGGTCTGCTCTCGGTGGCCGCTAACGAGACCGCGTCGTCGCTCACCGTCGTGGCGACGTCGGTGGTCGACCCGACCAAGACAAGCTCAGCCCGGGTCACCCTGACGCCCCCGGGCACGACCAGCGTCGTGGTCAAGGCGCAGGCCGCACCCGCGTCGATCGCCGGTGGTGGCACCTTCACGCTGAA